>JABBBA010000029.1:2664-22075 GCA_018607685.1 K189A clade bacterium
TCGATCTTTCCTTCGGCAGGACCCCGACATTATTATGGTCGGAGAGATTCGGGATCTGGAGACTGCATCAATCTCAGTCAAGGCTGCGCAAACCGGCCACATGGTCATGTCGACACTTCACACGAACAGTGCCCCTGAAACCTTAACGCGTTTACGTAATATGGGCGTTGCAGCATTCAACCTGGCCACCTCGGTGAACCTGATTGTCGCACAGCGGCTTGGTCGACGACTCTGTGATTGTAAAGTGAAGCTCGAGGTACCCGACAGCGCCCTGATCGAAGCAGGGTTCACCGAAGCACAGTTAGCAGAACCGTTCGAAGTGTTTGGCCCCAAGGGGTGTCAAAAATGTTCGGGCGGCTACAAAGGACGTGTAGGCGTTTACGAAGTCATGAAGGTCACTCCAGAAATTCGGAAGATCATTATGGAAGACGGCAACGCCCTTGAAATTAGCGAGGTAAGTACACGTGAAGGATTCGGCACGATCTATGAATCGGGTCTGCGTAAGGTGATCGGTGGCGCAACAAGCCTGGAAGAAGTCAACCGGGTGACAAGTGGTCACTAGAGCAGCTTGAACAGCTTGAACAGCTTGAACAGCATATTCCGCAAAGGATTAAGAGGTCGAAATGGCAGCAGCTAATAACGTATTTGCATGGGAAGGCACCGATAAGTCTGGTAAAAAGACAAAAGGTGAAATCACCAGTTCCAATGCCAATCTCGCCAAGGCAGAGCTCAGAAAACAGGGCATAAAAGCGACCAAAGTAAAAAAGAAAGGTGGCGGCTTCGACCTTTCCAGCTTCGGTGCAAAAATTACCCCTCAGGATATTGCTCTGTTCACGCGCCAGCTCGCCACTATGATGAAAGCCGGTGTACCGCTTGTTCAATCCTTCGAAATTGTTGCTGACGGTATGGACAACCCTGCGATGAAGACACTGATCATCAAAATAAGAGACGAGGTTTCCGGTGGTCAATCATTTGCCCATGCTATCAGGACCCAACCAGAATATTTTGATGACCTGTTCTGCAACCTTGTAGAGGCGGGCGAGCAGTCCGGTGCACTGGAAACCATGCTCAATCGATTGGCCGAATATAAAGAGAAATCAGAACAGCTGAAAGCCAAGATCTCGAGTGCGATGAAGTATCCAATCGCCGTACTGGCCGTTGCAGGTATCGTTTCCTGTATTCTGCTCATTAAGGTAGTACCCATGTTCGAGGAAATCTTTGCCGGGTTCGGTGCCGAACTCCCTGAGTTCACCCAGATGGTCGTAGATATGTCCAAGTGGTTGGTGGAATGGTGGTTTATATTATTAGCTGCGATGGCCGCCATATTCTTCGCCTACAAGGAAATGCATAAACGATCCCAGGCAGTCAGGGATGGGCAGGAACGATTGATGCTTAAGCTCCCGGTCCTTGGCGACATTCTTGATAAGTCCTGTATCGCACGATTCGCTCGAACACTTTCAACAACCTTCGCGGCTGGTGTTCCGCTTGTTGACGCGCTGGAGTCAGTCGCCGGTGCTGCCGGAAACGTGGTTTACCTGGAAGCGATCACTCAGATCAAAGATGAAGTCTCTAGCGGTATTCAGCTGAATACCTCAATGAAAGGTACAGGTGTCTTCCCCAACATGGTGATTCAGATGGTCGCCATTGGTGAAGAATCCGGTGCGCTTGATGGCATGCTGGACAAAGCAGCGACCTACTACGAAGAGATGGTCGACAACTCTGTTGATGGTTTAACCAGCCTCATGGAACCCATCATTATGTCGTTTCTCGGGGTCGTAATCGGTGGTTTGATTATCGCGATGTACCTGCCTATCTTTAGTATGGGTGACGCAATCAGTGGCAAGTAAGCCACCGAACTAAACCACCAAAACAAGCCACCTAATTACGCCAGGGCATTAGCTGAATTCATGCTGCAAGACGTTGCCATTTTACAGGCACACTATCCCCTATTCGCACCACTGGTAGCTTTTCTGTTTGGCGCCGCGATCGGCAGTTTCATTAACGTCGTGGTCTATCGTCTGCCGATCATGTTAATGCGTGACTGGCAGCAGCAATCCCTGGAAATTCTGACCGATGCGACGGGCGAAGACCCGCTTGTTGCTGACCTTGCCAAGCGGCTGCCTGCCCAGAAGACGCCTTTCAACCTGGTTGTTCCGAACTCAACCTGCCCGCACTGTGAAGTCCGGATCAAACCCTGGCACAACATACCTATTCTCGGATACTTCCTGGTGAAAGGTCGCTGCGCTAATTGTGGCCAAACGATTAGCGCCAGATACCCTCTCGTAGAAGCCACCACTGCACTCCTGACCGCGCTGGTCATCGCTGTACTTGGGCCAAACCTGCAGGGGCTGGCTGGATGTTTCCTTCTCTGGTCTTTGGTCACGCTGGCGCTGATAGATTACGACACGCAACTGCTACCCGACGACATCACCCTGCCCTTTCTATGGCTTGGTCTGGTCATCAACTACTTCGGTGTCATCACCTCCTTCGAAGATGCCTTTTTAGGCGCCTGCGCGGGATACATGATCCTCTGGCTGGTTTTTCAACTGTTCAAACTCGTTACCGGCAAGGAAGGCATGGGGTATGGCGACTTCAAGATGCTGGCAATGCTGGGCGCCTGGTTAGGGGTTCAGACAGTCCCCCTGATCATTGTTCTATCATCCTTCGCTGGCGCAGTTATTGGCGGAGCGATGATTCTGTTCGGACGCGACAAAGCCAAGCCCATCAAGTTCGGTCCTTTTCTGGCCGTTGCTGGATTCATCGCGCTGCTCTGGGGCGTTGAATTGATCGACATGTATCTCATCTTTAGTTTCGGCGCCTGATGTCCAAATTCGTTGTCGGTTTACGGGGCGGTATAGGGACGGGGAAATCTACCGTCTCGGATCTTTTCGCTGGGGCTGGCATTGTCGTCGCTGACGCAGATATATCCGCCAGAACAGTCGTTGAACCGGGCATGCCCGCATACCTGGCCATCGTCGAGCGATTTGGCGAGTCAGTACTCCAGGATGACAAAACGCTTGATCGTGCGGCACTACGTGAACTCGTGTTTTCCGATAACGAGCATCGCTTGTTCGTCGAAAAGCAGACTCATCGCCCCATTATCGAAGACCTCTTAAACATCACGTCCAGCGCGGAGTCTGCTTACGCAATACTGGTTCTTTCAACTGGCATTGGTAAGAACCCCATGATGCAGCGCCTGCTTGTAGTGGACGCTCCCCTTGAAAACCAGGTCAGCCGCGTCATGCAAAGGGATAATAATACGCGCGAACAGGTTGAAGCGATCCTGCGCGCACAGCCTGATCGCGAGGCCAGACTGACGGATGCGGACGATGTGATCATCAATGACGGCGAACCGGAACAACTCGCACTGGAAGTGCAAAAGCTACATCGGCTATATTTGTCTTTATCAACGCACGGAAACTAAACATGGCTGATGTCATCGTAAAATGCCCTACCTGCGACAAAGCTGTTGCCTGGGTAGCGTCCAGTAAATTTCGGCCATTTTGTTCAGACAGGTGTCGGCTAATAGATCTTGGAGAATGGGCAGATGGTAAACGGTTCATTCCATCCGACGCCGATCATGATGATGTGACCGAGTCCGATGTCCCTGGATACGACCCTACATAGTAGCGCTTCAGTCTCTGTTGCTAATTCTAGGTCCGGTATTCTGCATTGATCGTCACATACTCGTGCGACAAATCACTGGTCCAGACCGTTTCTGTTTCCTTTCCCAAATTAAGATCAACGCGGATAGTGATCTCCTCATGCTTCATTACTGCTGCGCCCATCTCCTCACGATAATTTTTATCCTTACCACCCGATTTCATAAGGCAGACATCTCCAAGGTAGACGTCAATCTTTGAATGATCGACAGTCGCATCAGCCTTGCCAATGGCCATGACTATCCTGCCCCAGTTGGCATCACTGGCAAACAGTGCGGTTTTAATGAGCGGTGAGTTGGCTATCGCATAGGCGATACTCAGGCAGTCTTCACCTGTCATGCCACCCGACACATTGACCGTTACGAATTTGGTTGCACCTTCACCGTCACGGATAATGCCATGGGCAAGTTCCTGCATCAGCGAAAAAAGCGCCTCTTGAAAACGTATCTTTGCGGCGCCCGCATCACAATCGACACCGGAAACCCCGGTGGCCGTCAACATGCAAGAGTCGTTAGTTGAAGTGTCACTATCAACCGTAATCCGGTTGAACGACTGATCGGCTCCTGTCTTTAACAATTCCTGGAGTACCGGCTTTGAAATCAAAGCGTCAGTTGCCAGATAGGTCAGCATAGTCGCCATATTGGGCTGTATCATCCCAGCGCCCTTGGCGATACCGGTAATCGTCACCATCGCGCCATCTATCTCCAGTAGGCGTGTTGCAATCTTGGGGCGGGTATCGGTCGTCATGATGCCATGAGCAGCGAGAAGCCAGTTCGATTCATCAAGCGTTGGGAGCAACGCTGGCAATGCGTCGGTAATGTTCCCGACCTGAAGCTTTTCGCCGATGACACCCGTAGAAAAGGGAATAACTTCCTCGGGCCGAACACCCGTTCGCTGTGACAGCGCTTTGCAACAGGTCACCGCATCAGACTTACCTTCATCTCCGGTGGCCGCATTCGCGTTACCGCTGTTAATCAGAAAATAGCGACTATTACTCTGATTAAGATGTTCCCGGCCAACCAGTACGGGCGCCGCGGCAAAATGGCTTTGTGTGAATATCCCGGTAGTAACACTGCCAGGCACAAATTCAAACAGCACAAGATCTAGCTGATCTGTTCCCTTGATGCCACAGGGAACACCGCCCAGGCGAACACCGGGAACAGCGTGGAAATCCGTTGAATAATCACCAACTGCCATTAGCTAGTTCCCGTCTAAAAATTTTGATTCCAGGCAAAACCTGGCGCGACATTTAGATAATATTGGTCTAATAATCAACTGGTTATCGGGAAATAGCCACCGCGGTATGAAATTCTCGGACACAAATTAGCTAAGCTTCCCATGACAGGCTTTGTATTTTTTACCGGAACCGCAGGGACAGGGTTCGTTTCTGCCCACTTTCTTATCGCGTCTCACAAAGGGTTCGTCCCGCGCTTCAGTGGACGCCTGTGATTCTGAGCCATCCATACCTGGGCTACCCTCTTTCTGGTAATTTCGTTGCACCATCAATTCCTCTTCGCGGCGCCTGCGTTCCAGCGCTTCCGCATCCTCTTCGGTCTGGAACTGAACCCGGGACAGGAAGCGAATAACATCAAACCTGATGCTTCTGAGCAGACTATCAAAGAGGTCGAAAGCTTCTCGCTTGTATTCATCTTTAGGTTTTTTCTGTGCATAGGCTCGCAGATGGATGCCCTGTCGCAGATAATCCATCGCAGCAAGATGCTCTTTCCAAAGGCCATCCAGAATATCGAGCATGATACGTTTCTCAAACATCCGGAGTTGCTCCGAGCCAACCTGCTCTTCCTTGTTGGCGTATTCAGCACGAATCTCAGCGGTAATTTTTTGTCGAAGGGTATCCTCGAAAAGCGAAGAATCTTCATCAAGCCAGCTTTGAATCGGGAGCTTCACGTTAAACTCTGTATTACAGGCTATCTCCAAACCCGGTACGTCCCACTGTTCCTCAAGACTCTGAGGCGCAATGTATCCGTCTATGACTTCATCAATAACATCGTCCCAGAGCGCATCAACGGTCTGTGAAATTTCTTCTGCCTCGATCAGCTCGTTACGCTGTCCGTAAATCATCTGGCGCTGGTCATTCGCCACATCATCATATTCCAACAGCTGTTTACGAATATCGAAGTTACGCCCTTCGACCTTTCGCTGCGCCTTTTCGATCGCGTTCGTCACCATCTTGTGTTCGATGGCTTCACCGTTCTCCATGCCCATGTTCTGCATGAACCCTCGAACCCGGTCAGAGGCAAAGATTCTCATCAGGTCATCTTCCAGTGAAAGATAGAATCTGGAGTAGCCCGGGTCACCCTGGCGTCCGGCACGACCACGTAACTGGTTATCTATTCGACGACTCTCGTGTCGTTCCGTGCCAATGACATGCAAGCCTCCGGCCTCCAGCACCTGGGCATGGCTTTCTTGCCAGTCAGCTTTGATCTTTTCGATTTGCTCGGGCGCGGGGTTATCAAGCTTGGCAACTTCTGCTTCCCAGTTCCCACCGAGCATAATGTCTGTACCACGACCCGCCATGTTTGTTGCGATGGTGACGGTGCCGGGCCTTCCGGCCTGGGCAATGATTTCTGCTTCCTTCTCATGAAACTTGGCATTCAAAACGCTGTGCTTAACTTTCTTTTTCTTGAGCAACTCGGAAAGCAGTTCTGATGTTTCGATGGAAGCGGTACCCACCAAAACCGGCGCGTTATGCGCCAGACAATCAGCGATCTCTTCAGCAATCGCTTCAAACTTCTCTGCATGGCTCATGAAAATAAGATCGTTCAGGTCCCGGCGAACCATGGGCAGGTTGGTCGGTATAACAACCACATCAAGACCGTAGATCTGCATGAACTCAAATGCCTCGGTATCCGCCGTTCCGGTCATGCCAGCCAGCTTGTGGTACAAACGGAAATAGTTCTGGAACGTAGTAGAAGCAAGCGTCTGGCTTTCGTTCGTAATGTTGACGTTTTCCTTGGCTTCGATTGCCTGGTGAATACCCCCGGACCAGCGGCGCCCCGGCATGGTTCGGCCCGTGTGCTCATCGACAATAACCACCTCGTTATCAGCCACAATATAGTCAACATCCTTTTTATAAAGGCTGTGAGCCTTCAGCGATGCGCTCACGTGGTGAAACAAAGTAAGGTTGGCGGTGCCATAAAGGCTCTCACCCTCGACGAGTAGCCCCCTGCGAACCAGAAGGTTTTCAATTTTCTGGTGACCCTCTTCGGTAAGCTCAACATCCCGTTGTTTTTCATCAACAAAATAATCGCCGGGGGGGTCTCTGTCTTCTTCTATGTCTTCAGCTGTTTTAACCTGCTCCACCAGACCCGGGATAATCTCATTGATGGCCCTGTAGACGTCTGCAGTATTCTCAACGCCACCCGAGATGATCAGCGGTGTTCTCGCCTCATCAATAAGGATCGAGTCGACCTCATCCACAATGGCAAAATTCATTCTGCGCTGGACCCTTTCCTCTGCAGAGAAAGCCATGTTGTCGCGCAGGTAATCGAAACCAAACTCGTTATTTGTACCGTAGGTTACATCTGCCTGGTAGGCACTTTTCTTCTCTTCCGGCGTCTGTCCTGCATAGACAACGCCAACAGTCATACCCAGCACCGTGAAGATTGATCCCATCCATTCGGCACCCAATTTGGCCAGGTAGTCGTTGACCGTCACCAGATGCACACCGTCACCCGTGATCGCATTCAGGTAAAGTGCCAGCGTCGCGACAAGCGTCTTACCCTCACCCGTTCGCATTTCTGCAATTCGACCCTCATGAAGGGTAATCCCGCCAACCATCTGAACATCAAACAGCCTCATCCCAAGCGCACGCTTACCTGCTTCACGAACCGTGGCGAAAGCCTCTGGCAGGATATCCTCAAGGGACTCTCCCGCCTCAATTCTGGACTTCAGTTTTTCTCTTTGGCCGATTAACGCTTCCGCGGAAAGTTTTTCTATGTCCTCTTCCAGCGCATTAATTCGCAGAACCGTTTTTCGCATTCGTTTCAGTTCGCGTTCATTCTTACTGCCAAAGATTTTACTAAATGCCTGCAATACCATCTTGCTTGTTCTCTATATAACCAGGGAGTTTGGCGAGAAGCCTCGCCACGGTAGAACCAAGAAAAGGGTATCAGCGACTGGCGCGGTGGATATAGGCCGACGGGTCAACGACGCGGCCGTTTTTGAATACTTCAAAGTGAACGTGGGGGCCGGTCGATCGACCACTACTGCCCATCAGACCAATAACCTGGCCCTTACGGACGATATCGCCCGATTTTACTTTTAGATCCTTATGATGACCATAACGAGTCGAGTAACCACCACCATGGTTAATTTCCACCATCTTGCCGTAGCCACTTCGAACATCCGCATAAACAACAACACCAGCAGCAACTGAAATGACATCAGAACCGTTCTTGCCGGCAAAATCTACGCCATTGTGCCACGCACGGCCTCCTGAAATCGGGTCGCTTCTCTGTCCAAAACGTGATGACATCCAGCCTTTCTTCACGGGTCGCCCCGCAATGAACACATCACGATCCATTTTTCGCTTGGCGAGCAGCGTTTCCAAAACACCGAGTTGCTGTTCACGGTTTTCAATGTCACGCGCGAGCTGGTCCAGCAAATCAATATAAGCGGGAGGCTGATAACCGGCCTGGCCCAGCGGATTTTCTGGCCCACCCATCGCCGGGGGCTGGGAGAAATCAAATTCACCTTCCTCCAGTCGACCAATTTTTGTCAGGCGTTCACCCAGCGCATCAAGGCGAACGATTCTTGCCTGAAGCTGGGCGATTCGAAGAGCGGACGCCTCAAGCGTATGCTCAGCATTGCTTCGTGTCGTCTCTACTGCGTTTCTTTGGTCATCAAGGACTTCGCGCCACTTGGCAACCATTTCACCTGTCAGCGCAGCCTCACCAACCCCAAACCGATAAGCGAAATAACCTGCTGCTGCAGGAATCGAAATCAGTCCTGCCAGCGCAACGCCAAAGAAAAACGTATTCGCGTTAAACGATCGATGTTTGCCGGTTTTGTTGTCAACGATGATGAACTTCATAGATACTGCTTTCTTTACTCTTAACGATGCGCCATTTCATGACCCGTGTGCCCAAATCGATCAGGTCCACACAGCAGATTCTCAAGGGGTCTAATCATATACTGCATTCGCTCTATGCCCAATCCCAAGAATTGCGAACTATACAGCAAATTGTTGCTGACGTGCTGGACGTTGAAACAAGTGTAGCTTCCATAAAAAACAACGAGTTAACGCTGCTCACTGCAAAAAGCACCCAGGCAACCCAGATCCGGTATCGTCAACGCAATATTATTTCTGCACTTCGCCGGCGTGGTCTCGAGGTTTCTTCCCTCAAGATCAAGGTTCAACCCATCTTTTCGGCCAGGAAGCATGAAGACAGCGAACGATACCTGACGCCACAGAACGCCTCACAACTGCAACAGACAGCCGAACACATTGAGGATGAATCCCTTAGAAAAGCCCTGATCAACCTGTCGAAGAGAACCCGGGGTGACTAGAACTCGCTGGCAACAAGACCGCCATAGGAAAAGGGTGCATCTTCTGCTTTGTCAAAAGTCACAATTTCCCAGGTATCGGTTTGCTGCAATAACTTCTTACGAAGTGCGTGATTTTCCGTGTGTCCTGACTTGTAGCCAACGAACTCACCAATCAGGCTATAACCCAGAAGGTACATATCACCAATCGCGTCCAGAATCTTGTGCCTGACGAATTCGTCTTCGTGACGCAGACCGTCGTCGTTAAGGATTCGGAAGTCATCCACTACAACGGCATTATCAAGACTGCCGCCCTGAGCGAGGTTGCGTTCACGCAGGTGCTCAAACTCCTGCATTAGGCCAAATGTTCGAGCCCGGCTTACTTCCTTAACAAAGGAGGTCATTGAGAAGTCGACGGTCGCCTGCTGTTCCTTGATCACCGCATTGTCATAGACGATTGTGTGGCTGACTCTAAACCCATCGTAGGGACGAATCGTGGCCGATTGGTTGTAAGATCGAGCGCTCTCTTCATCATTGACCCGCACCTCTTTCTTGATGCGGATGAACTTCTTGAGTGCATTTTGATCTTCGATTCCGGCGGACTGGATCAGGAATACAAAAGTGGCGGCACTGCCGTCCATAATTGGCATTTCTGGACCACTCACCTCAACATAAGCGTTATCAATGCCAAGGCCACTGAAGGCCGACATTAAATGCTCAATGGTAGAGATATTTTGACCATCTCGTGAAATAGTTGTGGCGAGGGTCGTATCGCCAACAAACTCCGTAAGAGCCGGAATCTCAACCGCTGGCTCAGCATCTACCCGTACGAATACGATGCCTGTATCAACGGCTGCTGGCCTGAGAGTGAGATATATCTTCTCGCCGGTGTGCAGACCAACTCCTGTCGCACGAATGACGTTCTTCAGCGTCTTTTGCCTGATCATTATTTTTTTTCGTCCCCAGATGCGGCGCGAATACTACCAAATACCGGTGTCAACCTCTATGCCAAATCGCGAATTTGGCATAGATACCGCTAGCTGCAGTTCAGACTACAAAAATGGCATTAAGTTTCAATAACCGGTAAAAAAAACCAGGAACAATACCGGCACCGAAGTTAGTAACCACCAACTCACCCAAAGCGGTGGTCTAAGCCCTAGTCTGCCTGACGTCTAAGGAAGGCAGGAATATCAAGATACTCCAGGTCCTTGTCTGCCTGCAGATCAACCTCGTCTGTGCCATTAACCACAGCATTTCGAATCACAGTTGGCCTCTCGAAATCCGAGTAATCAGGCACGCCATCGCCAGCGACCTTTTTCTTGATCTCGTCCTTCATTTTTGGCGACCGTTCCATCTCGGCCTGAGCACCCAATCCTGTGGCGACAACGGTCACTCGCAGCTCGTCACCCATGGACTCATCGATGACGGTACCGACAACAACCGTGGCATTTTCAGACGCAAATTCCTCAACGGTTGCGCCCACTTCAGAGAATTCACCCAAAGAAATGTCCGTGCCCGCCGCAATGTTCACCAGCACGCCCCGCGCGCCTGTAAAATCTACATCTTCGAGTAACGGAGAACGAATCGCAGATTCTGCTGCTTCTCGAGCACGCCCCGCACCACTGGCGCTACCACTACCCATCATGGCCATGCCCATTTCAGACATCACCGTGCGAACGTCCGCAAAGTCGACGTTGATCATGCCCGGCCTGATGATCAGGTCCGCTATACCCTGAACCGCACCTGACAAAACATCATCCACTGAACCAAAAGCCTCCAGTAATGGTGTGTCTTCCCCAAGAATGGTCAGCAACTTCTCGTTTGGGATAGTGATCAGGGAATCGACATGCTGAGACAACTCAAGGATGCCTTCTTCGGCTATCCTCATTCTCTTCTTACCCTCAAACACGAAGGGTTTAGTCACTACCGCAACCGTGAGAATCCCCATCTCTTTGGCGATCTCTGCAACGATAGGCGCAGCCCCGGTACCTGTACCACCACCCATACCGGCGGTGATAAACACCATATCGGAGCCATTTAGACCCTCAGCAATACGTTCGCGGTCCTCGAGCGCCGCCTCCTTACCCATTGAAGGGTTCGCACCGGCACCCAGTCCCCGGGTAATCCCTGAACCTAACTGTAGAAGCGTTCTGGCACCCAGGTTTTTGAGTGCCTGTGCGTCAGTATTGGCGCAAATGAACTCCACTCCCTGGATATCTTGCTTGACCATGTGTTCAACGGCATTACCACCGCCACCCCCTACACCGATCACTTTGATGACGGCGTTCTCTGGTGCGCTATCGACGATTTCAAACATAGTTAACCTCCTCAGGCTGCGATCGTTCTTGTAAACGTGTGTTTAACTGCAAAAATTCGTTCGTAATAAAACTATTGTTCTTAAGTAAAGTACCGGTAGTAACAGATGCTGCGTGCATTAGTAGTTCCCCATAAACCAACTCTTCACTCGACCCATCACTCCATCCATACCCGCGGCGGCAGGCATCACGATGTTCTCTGGCTGTTGCTGCGCGCCGTACTGCAACAATCCAACCGCGGTCGAATATATTGGGTTTCGGACGATGTCCGATAAGCCCGATACGTTTTTAGGCTTACCTAAGCTGACGGGCATATGAAAGATTTCTTCAGCAAGTTCCACTGCGCCTTCAATCTTCGATGTACCTCCTGTCAATACAATCCCCGCGGGAATAAGGTCTTCGAAACCACTCCGACGCAGCTCAGCCTGCACCAGGGTAAACAGCTCGTCGTATCTGGGCTCAACAACTTCCGCCAGAGCCTGCCTGGAAAGATCTCGATCCTGGCGGTCACCGACACTGGGTACTTTTATTGTTTCGTTTTCGCCCGCAAGGCTCGCCAGAGCACACGCATATTTTATCTTTATCTCTTCTGCGTTCGGCGTCGGCGTTCTAAGCGCCATGGCAATATCGTTGGTTACCTGATCACCGGCAATTGGAATCACCGCGGTATGCTTGATCGCACCGTCCGTAAAGACTGCGATGTCAGTCGTGCCCCCGCCTATATCCACGAGGCAAACACCCAACTCTTTCTCGTCTTCCGTAAGCACCGCTAAACCTGATGCCACCTGCTCAAGAATGATGTCCTCAACCTGCAGTCCGCACCGCCGAATACACTTCTCGATGTTCTGAGCTGCATTCACAGCGCAGGTCACCAGGTGAACCTTGGCTTCCAATCGCACACCGGACATCCCGAGAGGTTCTTTGACCCCCTCCTGGGTATCGATGACAAATTCCTGGGGCAGGATATGAAGTATCTTCTGGTCAGCGGGAATCGCGACGGCCTGCGCCGCGTCAATCACCCTATCAATATCTGGCTGAAACACTTCCTTGTCCCTGATTGCAACAATGCCGTGGGAGTTCAGGCTGCGAATATGGTTTCCGGCGATACCGGCATACACCGAATGTATCTGGCAACCGGCCATCAGCTCTGCTTCTTCAACCGCCCGTTGGATTGATTGAACGGTGGATTCAATGTTCACCACAACGCCCTTCTTCAATCCACGGGACGGATGACTGCCGATCCCGACAATCTCGACTTCACCATCAATCCCGATCTCAGCGACAATGGCGACTACCTTGGACGTCCCGATGTCCAGGCCGACGATCATGCGACCACCTATTGGACTAGTCATAAGCTTCGTTCCCCTACACGTTTGTTTATTTCAGCAAGTTTTAGTTGATTATTTTTCTCAAAATGCACCGCAACACCATTGATGTAGCGCGCATCCATTCTTTCGACAAACCTGGCATCCCCTCTTTCAGCCAGCCTGACACTGACGTTAAGAAATCTTTGCATGCGTGCCTTTAGGTCTTCTTTGCCTAACAGCACCTCCACTCCATTCTCAGTCTCCAACGACCAGGACCCCCTTTCTGTAACTGTTAGTACCTTTATTTCATGGCCATAGTTATTCAGCATCTGGCTTAACTGCTGAAACTGCTTCATCACATTCAACTCGGAGCCTGCAGGACCATAAAGGTGAGGAAGATCGCCTCCCACCAACATTTCGGTATACAGCACCGAGCCTTCTTTATTAATGAACCCGTTGTCATTCCAGTAGGCAATGACGCTTTCGGCGAAAACTTCAACCTCAATCGCATGGGGCCAGTTCTTCCTGACATTAGCGTGGTGTACCCAATCCAGTTCATTGAGGGTCTGCCTAACCTGATCAACTTCACTGGAGGCAATTTCAACATCCGAGAGCGATGCCTTGATGCTCGCCAGCTGACGCTCATCGAAATTACCCACGATGGACATTCGCTCAACATTTGATTGATCAATGGATACCGTTGCAAAGGCAAGAAGCCCCACAACAAGCAGCATCGCGAAGACAAACCCGGAAGATGGCCGAAACTTCACTGTACCCTCCTCCCTTCCCAGCGTTCGGTCAGCGTACGTGCGAGCTTTGCCGTTTCACCTGCGCCCTGGGTCATCAGGAGATCTCCAGGCACGAGAATCTGTTCCAACGCTTCCGGCACCTCATCAATGGTCTGCAGAAACACGACCTGAGCATCTGTTTTGAGCCCCAGCTGTTTGTGCAGATCTGCTCCCGTTGCACCTTCTATCTTCTCTTCGCCGGCGGCGTAGGTTTCAAGCAAGACCAACTGATCCACCTGCGACAGTACATCAACGAACTGGTCAAACAGTTCAAGGGTTCTGCTATATCGATGCGGCTGGTACACCATGACCAATCGGGTATCTGGCCAGCCCTTCCTGACAGCCTCGATAACGGCTTTTACTTCGGTAGGATGATGGCCATAGTCATCAACCAGCATGAATTCTCCATCTGCCTGCGCAAATCTGCCATGAACCTGGAACCTTCGGGATACACCTTCGAAGTCTTCCAGGCCTTTGACAATATCGCGGTCCGCAATACCTTCATCCGTTGCAATCGCAACAGCTGCAAGGGCATTCAGGACGTTGTATCTACCGGGCATCGCAAGTTGAATGTTCAGGTCTTCTCCCTGCCGACGATGAACTTTGAAACTCGACGTCAGACCCTCCTGGCACTCATCAAACGCCTGAAAATCAGCGTCCGTATCAAATCCGTAAGTCAGGATCGGTCTTTGTATCCTTGGAAGGATTGATTTCACAACCGGGTCATCAATGCAGGCAACCAGCAAACCGTAAAACGGCAGGTTGTGTATGAATTCAACGAATGCTGCTATCAGCTTCTCAAAGCTGCCTTCGTAGTTGGCAAGGTGATCCTTATCGACATTCGTTAAGACTGTCACCATAGGCTGCAAATGCAGGAATGAGGCATCACTCTCGTCTGCTTCCGCAATCAGATAACGCGAAGCACCTAGCCTGGCGTTACTTTCAGCGCTGTTTAGCAAACCTCCAATAATGAAGGTTGGGTCAAGCGACGCCTGTCGAAAGACAGAGGCTATCAGGCTGGTTGTCGTCGTTTTCCCATGGGTCCCGGCAACCGCTATACCATGACGGTAGCGCATGAGTTCACCCAGCATTTCCGCGCGCCGAACCACTGGAATACGCATCTCATGAGCTGCGGTGAGTTCGGGATTGCTTTGCGAAATAGCACTGGAAACAACGATAACGTCGGCATTCTTAATGTGCGATGCACTATGTCCGATCGACACAATAGCCCCGAGCGTTTCCAATCGGCGGGTCACCGTTGAAGCATTCAAATCGGAGCCGGAGATCTGGTAACCCTGATTTAACAGGACTTCCGCGATACCGCACATACCCGCACCACCAATACCCACGAAGTGTATGCGCTTGATGCGTCTCATTTCAGGAACTGTCATTACCAAAGCCTGGTTAGCCACTTCGCTTACCCCGCTTAGCTTCGGTGGTCTGGAGTTGACGTGTCTCATAATCAATTCGAAGAATCACCGCGACCATCATGCAACTGACAATCAGGCTGTTTCCGCCATAGCTCATAAAGGGCAATGTCAGGCCTTTTGTAGGCAGAATGCCCAGATTGACGCCAAGATTTACACTTGCCTGAATACCAATAATGAGAGATAGCCCATAGGCAAGGTAAGCATGGAATGCAAGTTCCTTGCGACGCGCTGCATTTCCAATAGCAAGTCCTCTCACCACCATACCGGCGAAGAGTAGGATCACCAGCCCGGCACCAATGATGCCGAGTTCTTCTGCAACGATTGAGAATAGAAAATCCGTATGGGCCTCTGGCAGGAAGAACAATTTCTGAATGCTGTTACCCAGCCCAAGCCCAACCCATTCACCCCGCCCGAACGCGATAAGCGCCTGGGTCAGTTGATAGCCCGAATCAAACTGGTGTTCCCATGGATCCGCAAATGCCGTCAGCCTGGCAAGCCGGTAAGGCTGTAGTGTCGCAATCAGCGCTACGGAGGATACGCAAAGCGCAACCAGAGGAAGAAAGAAACGATAAGGGACACCCGCCAGGAAGATCATCCCAATAGCCGCGCTAATGATGACGATGGCGGCACCAAAATCCGGCTGCCCCAGCAGCAGCAGTACAATCAGCGTGAGTACGACAAGGGGTTTCGCGAAACCACTCAGGGAGGTTTCAATTTCCTCCTTCCGTCTTACCAGATAACCGGCCATGTAGATCATGACGAAGAGTTTTACAAACTCGGAGCCCTGGAGACTGAATGGTCCAAGCGCCACCCACCGGGTCGCCCCATTGACCTCTTTACCTATCCCTGGAACCAGAACGCCTATCAGCAGAACAAACGAGACGCCAAGTAAAGCAGCATCATATTTTTGCCAACTCTGTATCGGCACACTGATCGCAACCAAGGCTGCCGCACCACTGACGAGAAGATAGATGCTATGTCTCGTTAACAGAAAAAATGGATTGCCGTAGGTTTTAACGCCAATCTCAAGTGAGGCCGACCCAACCATCACAAGACCATAAAGTAGAAGAAATACCGTAATGCCAAAAATCAGCGGGTCTATCGGGAATCCAGTCAACTGAGGCGCAGAAGGCGAGAGTTTCTTAACCATACTCATGGTTTCAGCCCCCCGACCAGGCGCCTAAAAGTATCACCTCGATCAACATAGTTCTGAAACTGATCATGGCTCGCACATCCAGGCGACAGCAATACGATGTCACCTTCGGAAGCCCGTGCCGCAGCAGCAGAAACCGCTTGTTCCAACACGTCGCAGGCTACCGGGTCCTGCTCTGAAAACTCAAGCTGCAACGCCGAGTAGTTCGCACCAATGAGGTAGACGCCTTTCAGATAAGCCCGCAGTTCGGCGGCAAGACCATCAAAACCAAGACCTTTTGAATCACCCCCGGCAATCAGATGAATATTCCTACCCAGGCTTTGCCCTTTGACGGCTGCAACCAGGGCACCAGGATTAGTCGCCTTCGAATCATTGATGTAGATAACGCCATCAACTTCACCAACAACCTCCGACCGATGCGCTAATCCTTGGAACCGCCTCGCGGTATCCAGCATTGCACTCATATCCAGCCCGATGAGCCAGCCGATAGCCAAACCCGCCAATACATTCTGGAAATTGTGTGTACCTTTTATCTGCAATTCATCGGTCGAGAGCAAGATCTTGGTTCCCTGCATCAACCACGCCTGATCACCCTGAACAGACATTCCAAAGTTGTTATCCCCAGACACACTATCTAAGCCAAAGGTCGCAGCGGAAGCGGTCTCACCGAGATCATCTAACATTGAACGGTTTGTGACCGCCCTCTTTGTGTTGTCGTACAAACCAAGTTTGGTCCGGTAGTATTCCTGCTCGCTCGCGTATCGATCCATATGATCTGGCGCCAGGTTCAGGACAATCGAAATCTCGGTTTTCATTTCCGTCGCCAGCTCGAGTTGGTAGCTGGAAATTTCCAGAACGTGGAAATCCACCTCATCCGCAAGCACATCAAGACAGGGTGTACCGATATTACCGGCGAGCGATACTTTCTTACCCTGGTCGCGGATCAGTTCGTACACGAACCTGGCGACGGTTGATTTGCCATTCGTGCCCGTGATTCCAATGACGGGGGCCGCCGCCAGCTCTCCAAAGAGTTGAATATCGCCGCGCAGGATTTTTCTGTTGTCGCGAGCGACAGACACCGCTTCGTGATTAAGGGGAACCCCCGGACTTATAAATATTTCGTCTGCACGCAACAAACAGTCGACGGTAATTTCTTCGACGGTTGTCCCCGGGCGGATCAAACCAAGGGCCTCAATATTTTTTTCAGAGGGATTATCGTCAGCAACGACAAAATCATCACCGCGCGCTGTGATGAATCGCGCATAACTTAATCCAGTTTCTCCGAGACCCACGATCACGTTATTTTTCCTCGCCATTGGTCACCGCACCTGCGCTCATGACTTCGTCAATGACCGCGTAATCACTGAAGGGCACCCTGCCTGACGCTAGCTCCTGATAATCCTCGTGACCCTTCCCTGCAATTAATACAATTTCATCGGCCGAGGCTATCTGGATAGATTCTCGAATAGCCTCGCCCCGGTCTACAAAAACACGTAGATCAGAGGCATCCACACCGGCCTGAATTTCGTGGATGATGGTTTCTGGGTTTTCACTACGAGGGTTATCGCTGGTGAGCACCACGCGGTCTGCGTAGCGGGACGCAATCTCCCCCATCACTGGACGTTTTGAACTATCCCGGTCACCACCACACCCAAAAACGCAGCTGACGTAGAGATCGGGGAAGTGTTCACGCACGGCGGTGAGTGCCTTCTCCAGCGCATCTGGTGTATGCGCGTAATCGACGACAATGGTGGGTTTCCCTGTACGCCGTAACACATCCATTCGCCCGGCAACCGGGGACAATTTCTTAAGAGAAACTTCGATTTGGGACGCGTCCCACTCCATTGCAACCAGAGTGCCGATGACAGCGAGAACATTTTGAATGTTGAATGATCCAAACAGAGGAAGTCGCGCCTTAACAATTTCGCCAGAAACGGAAACGGTAACTTCAACGCCGAGAGGTGTCGCCACCGCCTCGACCAGTGAGACATCCGCGTCTTTCACAAGGCTGTATCCGATTACCCGAACAGGGTCTTCCAGTCCTGCGGCAAGATCAGAAGCGAAATCATCGTCCAGGTTAATGACCGCATTGCCCACAGAGTCAAGATGGAACAAAAGCTCCTTTGCTTTTCGGTACGAGTCAAAAGTACCGTGGTAGTCAAGATGGTCGTGGGTAATGTTGGTGAGAACCGCGGTTCCTACCCTGACATGCCCCAACCTGCCTTGCACCAGGCCATGTGACGACGCCTCAAGTACAACCGCCTGGCAGCCGGAATCCAAAAACTCCCGAAGCTTTCGTTGAATATCAATCGCAGATGGCGTTGTAAGCCCCGGCTCAATCAGGGTGCCGGGCAAACCAGAACCCAACGTGCCAATCATGCCGCATTTAAAGGTGGCACTGGATAATGCCTGCGCCAACAGCTGAGTAAACGAGGTTTTTCCGTTGGTTCCGGTCACCGCAAAGACTGACAGCGCTTCGCTTGGATGGCCGTAGAAGCGGTCTGCAATCTCGCTCATGCGAGCGCGCAGACCTTCAACGGCAACCATAGGAACCGACGTGCCGGACACGTCAGGTAAAGGCGTGTCACCCAGTACAGCCGCCGCACCCTTTTTAATAGCAGCTGAGATATAGTCTCGACCATCGCTCTGCTCTCCCGCTACCGCGCAGAAAAGGTCACCGTCTTTTACGCGCCTGCTATCCTCGCAAATTCCTTGAATCGCGATAGCAGGGACCGACATGTCTGGGAGTAGTTGGCTCAGCATCACCTAGGCGGCCCCTCCTTCAACCTGAACTACAGGCGGAACGTTTAAGATCCGTAGGGCATTCTGCATCACCCTTGAAAAGACTGGCGCAGCGATCGCGCCGCCACCGGACTTCTCGTTCTTCGGCTCGTTGATGAGCACCACACCTACCAGCCGGGGATGGTCAACCGGCGCTATTCCTGCAAAAAATGCAAGGTGCCGCGTATCTTCGTAACCGGCTTCACCCATCTTTCTGACAGTCCCGGTTTTACCCGCTACCGTATAACCTTCTATCGCCGCTTTTCTTGCTGTGCCCTCGGTTACGACTGTCGCGAGCATCTGCTTGAGTTGATTTGCAACTTTTACCGAGTAAATTCGCTGGTCATTTTGATCCATGCCTTCAATCAGGCTGACATCCCTCTTGATACCACCACTGGCGATAGTCAGGTAGGAGGCCGCCAACTGCAGGGGCGTGACCGTCAGTCCGTAACCGTAAGCAAACGTCGCTC
>JABBBA010000294.1:0-2957 GCA_018607685.1 K189A clade bacterium
GCCAGAGACACAATCTTCATAAAATTATCGTTACGCAACTCGCGCGTCACCGGGCCAAAAATCCGAGTGCCGATTGGCTGCTTCTGTGGGTTCAACAACACCGCCGCGTTACCATCGAATTTAATCAGCGAACCATCCGCCCTTCGAACACCTTTCCTCGTTCGAACCACTACTGCATCCAGTACCTGGCCTTTCTTTACCCTGCCACGAGGAATCGCTTCCTTTACGGTAACTTTAATAATGTCACCTATGTTGGCGTAGCGACGCTTGGAGCCACCCAGGACCTTGATGCACATAACACGGCGAGCACCGCTGTTATCCGCAATATCTAGATATGTTTGAACCTGAATCATCTCGTTACTCCAAAGCCTCGGGCGGAAAAATGTGACGCCCGACTGCTACAAACTTGTTTCTTAATCAATAATCGTTGCTTTACGATCAATTGAACTTAACTTCCATGCTTTACTCTTGGAGATTGGTCTTGTTTCTTCAATCGTGACCTTATCCCCTTCCTGACACTGATTATCCGCGTCATGGGCATGTATCTTTTTGGATCGCTTAATGTACTTGCCATAGAGCGGATGCTTAATGCGTCGCTCTACAAGAACAGTAATTGTCTTATCCATCTTGCTGCTGACTACGGTGCCGCTTGCGGTTCGAGCCAGGTTCTTTTGTTCGCTCATGCTTGTTCCTGCTTCTCGTTCAACACGGTTTTAATACGCGCGATGTCTCTCTTGATCTGCCCAAGCAGATGGGTCTGACCCAACTGGCCAGTCGACTTCTGCATTCGGTAGTTAAACTGGTCTTTAGCCAGATTATCGATGTCCTGTTGCAGCTCTTCGACTGACTTTTCTTTTAGTTCCGATGCTTTCATCTTCTTAACTCACCCTTACATGACAACGCGTTTTACAAACGACGTTGCGAACGGTAGTTTTGACGCCGCCAGACGAAACGCTTCGCGTGCTATTTCTTCTGTGACACCTTCCATTTCGTAGAGCATTTTCCCAGGCTTGATCTGCGCAACCCAGTACTCAACATTACCCTTACCTTTACCCTGCCTAACTTCGAGAGGTTTATTGGTAATAGGCTTGTCCGGGAAAACCCGAATCCAAATCTGCCCACCACGTTTTACGTGCCTGGTCATCGCTCGACGACCGGCTTCGATCTGACGAGCAGTCATGCGGCCACGTCCAGTTGCTTTCAGGCCAAACTCCCCGAAAGAGACTGAGCTACCTCTTTGCGCAAGGCCACGGTTCCGGCCTTTGTGCATTTTTCTAAACTTGGTTCTTTTTGGTTGTAGCATGACTTTTTACCCGAAACCCCTAACCGAAACTTTGTACGTTGCCAGCACCTTGTGCTTCTTCCCGTGCACCGATAACTTCGCCTTTGAAGATCCAGACTTTTACGCCAAGAATCCCGTAAGTTGTCGCCGCTTCTGCAGTGGCATAATCAATATCTGCCCTGATAGTATGAAGCGGTACACGGCCCTCGTGATAAACCTCTGACCGAGCAATCTCTGCACCACCTAATCGTCCGGCAACCCGGACCTTGATACCTAATGCACCAAGACGCATCGCATTCTGCATCACTCGCTTCATCGCTCGTCTAAACTGAACTCGTCGCTCTAGCTGCTGCGCGACGTTGAGTGCGACAAGCTGCGCATCGAGCTCAGGCTTGCGAATCTCTTCTATATTGATGTGCACTGGCACACCCATAATTTTGCCAACTTCCTGACGAAGCCGCTCTACATCTTCACCTTTCTTACCAATCACGATGCCAGGACGTGCCGTGTGAATCGTGATGCGTGCTGTTTGCGCAGGACGTTGAATCTCGATCCGGCTAACAGATGCCTGCGCCAGCCTCTTCCTGATGTACTCCCGAACTTGCAGGTCTTCATGAAGTTTTGCCACATAGGCTGGGCCAGCTGCATACCAAATAGAGGTATGGTCCTTGACGATGCCTAGTCGAAATCCTGTGGGATGTACTTTTTGACCCATTGTGGTCTCCTGCTAATCCTGTTTTTGCGACTACTGGTCAGCTACCGCGAGGGTAATATGACAAGTTCGCTTTAAAATTCTGTCCGCTCGACCTTTCGCGCGAGGTTTAATCCGCTTCATGGTCAGCCCTTCATCAACCATGATGGTGGAAACCTTCAGCTCATCGACATCTGCACCTTCGTTATGCTCGGCATTGGCAATCGCTGATTCCAGCAGCTTGCGTACCAGGTGCGCACCCTTTTTAGTGCTGAAGTTCAGTATGTCTAGCGCCTCGCCAACTTCTTTGCCACGGATCTGATCCGCAACAAGGCGCGCCTTCTGCGCCGCCATCTTGGCTCCTTTGAGTTTCGCTGATACTTCCATCATCTAATTCCTCTATTCTCTCCGAAACTACCGCTTAACTTTCTTGTCGGCAGCATGTCCACGGAACGTTCGAGTTAATGCAAACTCGCCCAGCTTGTGACCAACCATGTCTTCATTAATGAACACAGGTATATGCTGGCGACCGTTATGAACCTGAATGGTCAACCCTACAAAATCCGGCGTGATCATCGATCGGCGCGACCAGGTCTTAATCGGTCGTTTGTCGTTTGTTTCCAACACTTTTTGAACCTTGTTTGACAAATGCAGGTCAACAAATGGTCCTTTTTTCAAACTACGAGGCACTATACTTCTCCTATCGCTTAGAACGACGACGGACAATCATCTTGTCAGTTCGCTTGTTCTTACGCGTCTTGTAACCTTTAGTTGGCGTACCCCATGGAGATACGGGATGACGACCGCCTGATGTTTTACCTTCACCACCACCGTGTGGGTGATCAACCGGGTTCATCACAACACCACGAACAGTCGGCCTTACACCTCTCCAACGTTTCGCACCGGCTTTACCGAGTGAACGCAGGTTGTGTTCAGAGTTGGATACTTCACCCATCACTGCCCGACATTCGGACAGGACTTTTC
>JABBBA010000294.1:3029-3237 GCA_018607685.1 K189A clade bacterium
TAGCGTGACGTGGCGTCCTTCCTTGGCAACGAGCTGTGCGGAAGTTCCAGCGCTGCGGGCAATTTGTGCACCCTTACCAGCTTTCAATTCGACGCAGTGAATGACACTACCCATCGGAATATTTCGCATAGGCAGGCAATTGCCTACCTTAATAGGTGAAAGATCACCAGATTGAACAATATCGCCTGCAGCCAGCCCCTTGGGAGCG
>JABBBA010000172.1:0-19931 GCA_018607685.1 K189A clade bacterium
CCTTCACGGGAAGGTGGGCATAGCCGTTAACAAATGACGAGAAGGTTCTTTCAGGTTCCGCCTGAACTTCAATTTTTTCAAACCGCGTGAGAATTTCTTCCCATAGAATTCGAAGCTGCAGTTCAGCAAGGCGATTACCCATACAGCGGTGTATGCCAAATCCGAAAGACAGGTGTTGCCTGGCGTTTGGGCGTTCGATATCCAGTTCATCGGCATTCTCGAATACATCTGAATCGCGATTACCCGAGGCGTACCACATGAGTATCTGGTCGCCCTGTTTGATCTGTTTCCCACCCAGCTCGCAATCCTGATTCGCCGTTCTTCGCATATAGGCCAGTGGGGTTTGCCACCGAATGAGCTCTGCGACCATTTTCGGGATCAGCGCGGGGTTCTCGATGAGTTTGTCATACTGTTCGGAAAACTTGTTAAGTGCATAGACACTGCCAGTCATGCTGTTTCTGGTGGTGTCGTTACCACCTACAATCAGTAGCAGAAGATTGCCGAGATAATTCATGGGTGAAATGTCTTTGGTGTCTTCGCCGTGTGCGAGCATGGAGACCAGATCATTACCTGGGTTCTTTAGGCGTTCTTCCCGAAGTCTTGTGAAATATTCAAGGCATTCCAGAAGCTCTGTGCGTCGTTGCTCCTCCGACTCGATAATGCCGCCGGGTTGAGGAATGGCGAAGGTGATGTCCGACCACCGGGTTAGCTTGCGTCGGTCTTCGAACGGAAAATCAAAAAGTGTCGCCAGCATCATAGTGGTCAGTTCGATGGAAACAGTATCGACCCAATCGAAGGTTTCGCCTTCCGGCAAGGAGTCGAGGACGCTGCAGGTACGTTCGCGAATTAATGGTTCCATTTCAACGAGGTTGGTTGGCGCTACAGATTTGGTGACAGTTTTACGTTGGTCGTCATGCTCCGGTGGATCCTGGGCAATGAAGGTTGTTATGCCCAGTGCGCCTTCTGGCAATTCAGCATCAATAGGCAAGCCAAGCACAATGCCATGTGCTGAGCTGAAATTCTGCCAGTCGGAATCTACTTTTTTGATGTCTTCATATTTAGTGAGTGACCAGTATCGACCGGCCAGTTCAGTCTGGTTGAAGTGAACCGGATCTTCGACCCTGAGTCGTTCGAAATATTCTTTCCAGCGATGCTGGCTCCACAGATGCGGGTTGATCGGGTTTATATCCTCGAGTGCAAGATCATAGGCCGATGGTATTTCAGTGGGTGATTCCGCACCCTCTGAACCAGGTCTTGGTGGAAGGCTTGTTGCATCGTCAGAATTGTTTTGAACTTCACTCATGATTTTCTCTGGCCCTTATTGGGCTGGTCGAGGATTGTTAGGAGACTGATTGTAATGTTCGATGTAGTCGCTGTAAACATCGTCTGCGGTTGAAGGACACGAATTGGACGGAATAATGTCCGGCAATTTCGCGATGACAAATTATTGTAGTGACAACCAGTTTCTACTCGAGAAATAAGGCGTATTAAACGCCAAGCCCTGTGCGATTTTTACGTTGAGTAATGAAACACTCTGGACTTTCCCTGAGAGATTAACAGTAAAGAGTACAGTCACTATTGTCGTGCAAATAATAGATGTTGATCGCGGCTGAAGCCGGACGAGTTAATCTTCATCTGAAAAATCATTATCCCCTTCGTCTTCAAGCAGTTCCATCTGTTCAAGAAGATTGATGGCGATAGAAACATAGTCCGTGTCTGTGATAATGCCGATTACCTTGTCATCTCTGACGACAGGCAGGCATCCAATCTTGAGTCTCTGCATGGTCAGTGCGGCGCCGCGCAGGTCAGTATCTTCGGTGACCGTATGAACTTTTTGTCTCATTAGATCACCCGTCGACTCAAGTATATTGTCGGACGAAGCAGCGGCCAGGATATCGCGTTGTGTAATCAATCCAAGTAGCATTTGATCCTTCCCGACAATAGGCAGATGTCGAATACGCTTCTCTCGCATAAGGCTGCCGGCGCTGGAAACGGGTTCGTCTGGTCCCAGCGTAATAGGTGGCGTGGTCATCATTTCACTTAGACTGATCATTGTTTATTGCACCTTGTAATGTAGTAGAAGGCTATCTTGAAGATCCATGCCTGACATTGACGAAGGTCAAGCGGTTGTCACTAAGGCTCGTTCACTTTTTTGTCCGGGTGATCAGGTGTGCGTAGGGTGCGTCAGGAAAGACAATTTTGGTGGAGGCTTCCGACAGCGTGGTCGCCTGGCGAAACAAAAACCACTAATGCCCGTCACACCCTGCATGTGGCCGGATTGAATTTCAATAAAACCGGGCTCTCAGTAGCGTGTTGATAACGATGGTTTGTCGCCGACAACACGACCCCTGATAGATGTCCATTTTCGAGGTGTAATGGTTTGCGTCCTGGCAGGGGGTATGGGAAATTGTCGCGATCTACTGACTTGAGAACTAAACATGCGTATCTCCGATATCGAAAACCCGACGGTCCCATACTTCAAGGGCAACTTTGCACCGGTTCAGCAGGAGCACAACGAGCCCTGCGTAGAAGTTATCGGCACGGTACCTGAGGCGCTAAATGGGGCGTTCCTGCGTATTGGCGCGAATCCGGTCTTCGTCAACGACCCTGAGTCTTATCATCCCTTTGCTGGCGACGGCATGATCCATGAGGTCGTTTTTAATCAGGGGAAGGTCACCTACATTAACCGCTTTGTTGAGACAGAAGGCCACCTTGCGGAGCAGGAAAAGGGCGGTGTCATCTGGGATGGTTTAAAGACGAAGGCAGAAGACGCAGAGAAGTACGGCGGCTCAAAGAATATCGCCAATACAGCAATGATCTATCATGCGGGGAAATTCCTCGCTTTGCAGGAGGGTGCTCATCCTTTTGAATTGAAGCTGCCTAACCTTGATCCTGTCGGAGAGCTCGATTACGAAGGAAAATTAAACCACCCATTTACGGCTCACCCAAAAATTGATCCACGAACAGGCGAGCTAGTCACCTACGGATACAACGTAACCAGTAAACCTCACTGCTCCGTATCACTGATCACCAAAGACGGTGAACTTGTTCATACAACCGGCGTCGATATACCCAAGCCCGTCATGATGCATGACTGTGCGATTACATCTAACCATACGGTGATTATGGATCTGCCGTGTGTTTTTGACTTCGGTCGTATGGCCGAAGGCAAGAGCATGTTGTATTTCGATGAAGAGAATGGCTCACGCTTTGGTGTGCTGGCCCGTGGCGCAGATGGCGATCAGGTGAAGTGGTTTGATGTTGAAAGTTGTTATTGCTACCACACGGTTAATGCATTTGAAGACGGTGATGAAGTCGTTGTGGAAGGCTGCAGATCGGAGCGAAACAGTATCGGTGACGAGGTAAAGCCGCAGGCTGGAGATCGAAGTGATCTGCCGATGCTGTATCAGTGGCGTTTAAACCTGAAGACCGGAGAAGTACATGAGAAGTCCCTGGATACTGAATGGGGCTGTGAGTTTGCTCGGATTAACGAAGACTATATGGGTGTTCGAAACCAGTTTACCTACGCGGCCAGAATCGCCGGCGACACGCTGGAGTCGGGTTTCGACGGCATCATCAAGTATGACCTGGTTAATGAAACCAACGTTCACTATCCCTATGGCGCAGGCCGTTTAGGCGGTGAGCCTATCTTTGCGCCAAAACCTGATGGCGTGAATGAAGAGGACGGCTGGGTTATCGGTTTTGTCTGGGATGAACAGCTCGAGAGAAGCGAATGTATTGTCCTCGATGCGGCAAGGTTTGAAGACGGACCAATTGCCCGCGTTGTTATGCCCGCACGTGTGCCTTTTGGTTTCCATTCAGCCTGGGTCGATGAAAAGACCTGGAGTGCATAGCGACCGGGTTGCGCTGAATGGATAAGCCATCGCTGCTCAGTGAAATTGTTAGTGCGATCACCTTTGCACTAAATAATTCCCTGGCTGCTGCCGAAGAAGCGCGGGAAACGGCGACAAACAAAGAGAATGCAGCTGAAAACAAGTACGACACACTGGGCCTGGAAGCAGCCTATTTGGCGCATGGGCAGTCAGAACGTGTTCTCCAGCTTGAGAAGGATCTGGCAGCGTATGTGTCTTTAGCGGACCGTCTGTCAGATCATACGATCGCTGGAGTTGGTTCTCTGCTGCAGCTCGAGAGCGACTCCGGAGATATTCGTTTCCTGTTCATCGGCCCTGCGAGTGGGGGGCTTGTGGTTAATATTGATGGTGTTGCCGTCACTGTGATTACACCGGAGTCGCCGTTGGGAAAGTCCCTGTTGGGCGCAGGCAGTAATGATGAAGTGACGACGAGTGTTGCAGGTGGTTCGGCAAAGGCCTGTATTACAAACCTCTGGTGACACAGTTAGGGTTACAACGCCGCCCGATAAGGCGTTGAATCAAACCCATAGTAGCCAAATCGCGCTTCGACATGATCAATTCGCTCAGGCGTCCAGTAGCGGTCACCGGGCATAGGGAAATCGAGCAGGCTTCTTTGTCGGGGTGTTGAGCGCCCGATAATCGATTCGACGTGACCATAGTAGCTTTGTCGAGCCCATCCTTCATTCCAATTGCTCCATCCCCTGGCGTCAGCCCGGCGCCAGGCCAGATTGTGGACTCGTCGCAACTTTCCAGGTTTTACAGGCGTGCCCCGGTGCCACAGATCGTGACGGTAAAAAAGAATGGTGCCGGGTTTAAACTCTACAAGCTGTTCTCGTTCATACAATGTGCTTCGAAGTTTATGGGCCTCTGGGTCGTTTTGCTCGAACCAGTTTTCGACGGTTCGACGATCGTTAAAAAATGGCTTTCCCGCTTGTCCGGGCATGTGAATAAAAGGTGCGTTATAGACAGGGTCAGTATTACTTTCCCGCGGCACATATGCAGTTCCCCCTGAGGTTTCCGCGCCATCATCGTAGTAAATAATAGCCGCTACTGCCTCGGGAGATTGCCAGTCGGGATGCAGAACGGTGTTGTTGCCATAATCCATATGCATGCGCTGATCAGTGTTTGCCTGCGCCTCATGGTTGTCGGTCTCGACGCCGATTTTCGGCCAGAGGTCCGCCTGCAGTAGGCGAATATCAGTTGTATCCAGTAGTTGCTGAACGGCCGCGATAAGCCACTCATCCAGGACAAGGTTGTCTAGCGGCTCCACTGAAGTTGGGAACTCAAATCGACGGTCCGGTGACCCGAAATCCAGATGGGCTGGATTAACCTGATCCAGCGTGAAATTGCTATTTAGCCATGTGAGGGGTGGATTGATTACTTCAGGGGGAAGCTGCATCACAAATGCGCCCCGCTGTTTCCATGAGGTGACCTGATCCTTAGTAAGCAATGAATTCTCTTGGCACAATGGCGATAAAAACAGTTCCCATAAACGGCGCGGCCCAGGTCAAATTTACGATGTACGCGGTGTCGATTATTGTAGCAGTCTACCTGGGCTATGTCGGTCCGGACTGTGGGGTTTGTGAGAGAGGGTCCAGGCAAGGTATTGAAGTTCTCCGCGCCTAGAATTTGTCCACGTACAACCAAACGATTGGCGATACGAGGAGCCTTTTGTGTCCAGAACATGTCAATTAACACCTGGAGATCTTGTTCGATATACTAGGCGTCCACTCACCTGATCCATTGGATTATATCAAGATGAAATACCTGATCCCTCTTCTAGCCCTTACATTCCTCGCTGGATGTGAGACCACGCCACCGACCGTCCAAACAGGACCCAACGCAGAGATAACCTTCGATGGGCTGCACAGGGTTGACGGTTCCTATATGCAATATGCCTGGGTAAAACCAAACATTAGTCTGGCGGGCTATACAAAGATCAAACTTGTAAGCGCCGGGATCGAGTATCGTGAAGTAAAATCGCCCTCCAGTGCAAATACAGGAGCAACCGAGTTTCCGCTAACGGAGAAGCAGAAGGCCTCGCTTGAAAGTTTGTCCCAGGAAGTATTTCGGGAAGAGCTTGGGAAAAGTAAAAGCTTCACTTTGGTGTCCGAACCGGGTCCCGATGTGCTGACGATAACGGGTGGCCTGTTTGATGTCGTTTCAGCTATACCTCCGGAAAAGACAGGTCGATCTGATTACTATATTTCCAAAATTGGTTCAGCCAAACTTGTACTGGAACTACGAGATTCAAGAAGCAATGAGATATTGGCGCGTGCCGTTGATGGCCTTGGGGTTGCTCCGGTGGTCATGCAAAAATCTTATCCGGGAACCAATGCGATGGAAGTGAAACGGGAGTTCCGTAAATGGGGTAAACGTTTGACCGAGACTTTAGATCAGCTACATGAGGGTAACCGATAAAAGAACAAGCGTTCAGCCTTGTCTACGTGTCGTGATGACAGAGGGGTTTTGCCACTTGTGGAGTGGCAGAACCCCGAAACGTTTTCTAATGTGTTAACGAACGGTGTAGTTCTTGCTCTCCAGACAGGCTGAATAAGCGCGATTATAGGTGCTGCGATTTCGGTTATAAATGGCCGTCTGCTCCTGTTCCCACTGTGCCTGTTGCTGAGCCTGGCTATTTTGTTGATCTCGACTTCGCATGCCGCCCATCAATGCTCCAGCGGCTGCTCCAGTTTTGGCGCCATCTGAACCATCTATGATTCCACCGAGTGCTGCGCCCCGGATTAGTCCTCTTCCTGCGCTACTCTTCTTGGCCTGCTGTTGAGGCGGTGCTGTGGTCGCGGTGGGAGTTGCCATTGGGTCGAAACCGGATTCGTTCTTGGCCCACCCATAGCACTGAAATTTATCCTGTTCCATCTGCTCCGAAGATTGGCCGCCCGCGGGGAAGATGATTAGATCTGAGGCCCAACTGGTGTTTAAAACACACACACCCCAACAAATCGCCGCCAGCTTTAGTGCTACTTTCATTTTCTGCTCTCCTTTATTTCGTCATTCTGGACCTGTTTGCCCAGAAGATGTTGAAGTGTAAAGATATTTCACCCCTGCAGCAATTCAGGGCCTTTACCGTTTTGCGGATTGGCAGTGCGAGGGCCGCATACTGAGCGGACATATGCGTTTAATCGTTCAGGGAGTCACCTTGTAAAGATTTGGCGGGTGCACCCTATAAGGGGCGTAATGAGTCAGGAATGGTCGGCGGTGACGCTGACGTTGTGGGTACATAAAATTTTTTGACCTAAGTTCCTGCGCATGGGTGAATATGGCTCGTGAAAAATTGGTATTCTTAGGTTTCTTCGATAGTGAACAGGATTATAGTCGCGGTGGTGATACTGGAATTGTCCATGGGAATTGGCGTCGAGAAGTTGAACCTTAGATGATGTTTCTTGGCCGTGTTGTGCTGATCCTGATGGTTCTCCCGGCGTTATCCTGGGCGGCTGATAACCCATGGCAGCAGCTTGAGAAGCCCGACCAGCATGACTGGTCCGATAAACGAATTGCCTCTTATAAAAAGTATGGTGCGCGGGATAACCCCGGTGCGGTGCTGTCCATTCCGACACTCGCGATTACGGCAGGTGTTTATGCCGACACCATTTCGAAATCGCTTGAAGCGGGTGTGAGCCATGTGTCCGATACCTCTCGTCCCGGTGAGTCCGGTAACGTTGCCATTGCAGGACATCGCGATAGTTTTTTCAGGAGGTTAGAAGGCGTTGAGTTGGGGACCCAGATAAAGCTGCAGACTGAACACAGTAACCAGCTTTTTGAGGTGAGCGATGTGTCTATTGTTGATGTGCTGGATGTCTCGCCATTGGATCAAACGGGCGAAGATGTCCTCACTTTGATTACATGCTACCCTTTTTATTATCAGGGTTACGCGCCGGACAGATACATCGTTCGTGCACGACGTGTTGACCCTGCCATGTCAGTCGAAACGACTGGTTCTATAGATTAAAGTTGAGTTTGGTGCTCAACCGGAGAAAAAAATGAAGTTACGAATTGCCTTAACCGCAGCCGCTGCGCTGATGACATTTAACGCATTTGCGGATGATCACTACACGATGACCTGTGAGGACGTTACGACACAGCTCAATCTGGAGATAACAGAGGCGGGCAAGGAAAGGTTTGCGAATCTTGCCGGTTCATGCCTCGGTGTAGTAGATCGAGATGGTGCCCTTTACATGCACACTAAAATGATTGTCCGCAAGGTTCGCGGCAACAAAGTGACGTTATACATTCCTGCAAATGATACAACGACGGTGATATCACCAGAGTCTGACGCACGGGTGCTGATCGGCGGCCAAAAAATTCGTCCCAGGGATCTGACCCGCGGACAGGAGTTGAACCTTTATGTTTCTGTGGACAAGTTTACTCAGCCTGTCATCGATGAGATTTTAATGCCTAGTTCAACCGACGAGCTTGTTTCGGCGCCAGCGGAAAAAGTAATGGCACTTCCGACGACGGGCTAACGGGCCGTCGACACCGGTAAAGCGGTTTGCGCTGATTGGAACAGATCCCGGTTCTGCATGAGTTAGGTGCACTTCTCAATGCAGGGCTGGCCTCTTTCAATTGGTTGCAGGCTCGTTATTGCGCTCATATTCTTGCAAGCTAACAGAGCTTCAAAGGGGGATTCGTGGAAAAAGATCAAAAAATTGACGTGTATCTTGTTTGCAATGCGAAGTATCACGATACCAACTTTGCCCGACTGGAGTTGTTGAAGTTGCTTGGTGAGAACGAAGATATACATACACGTGTCGCAGAAAACTTCAGCGATGTTGACGCTATTTGCAGTTCTACGCTACTGATCACTTACACCTGTGATCTGAGGCCGACACCTGAGGAGCAGGAAGGTCTGGCAAAGTTTGTAGGAAACGGTGGCCGTTGGTTTGCGCTTCATGCAACCAGTGCGTTACTTGATTTTGCAGATGATGGCAGGGTGGATACACCAGATGTGGCACCCAAATTTATGGAAGTCCTGGGTAACCGCTTCGTTGCGCATCCGGCGAATCAAAAAATTCAGATTCGTGTCACCGACGTGGTTCACGCACTCACCGAGGGTATTGAAGACTTTGAAGTCGAGGATGAAGAGCCGTACTACTGTGAGCCCCAGGGCGAGCAGACAGTTCTTCTGGAAGCTTCCTACAGCGAACCATCGGTAGGTTATGTTCAGTCGGACTATGGTACCGACAGGGACAGCCACCCGCAGATGTATGTGCATCCATACGGCGACGGTGAAGTCCTGTATCTTTCCCTGGGACACTGCACCGGCAAGCACGATATGAAGCCTATGGCAGACATTGTCCCTGTGGTCCGAGGATCCTGGAATTCACCGATCTATTACGAACTGCTGCGCCGTGGTATTCGCTGGGGTATTGGCGGGGCTTAACGCTTTACCACTTTTCCCAGTGCAGGCTGTTCGCGAAGTCTTCCCGTCTTGGGCGTCCCCATTGACCCTTCGGGTAGCCGACAGGAATGAGGGCTACGCTGCCAACGTTTTCAGGCAGGTCAAGGATCTCTTTTACCGGCTTCACTGAGTGAGGCAGCGTGGGTGAATAGTCAGTGGCCAGTGTGAGCAAGATGCTGCCGAGCCCTCTAGATCTTGCTGCGAGCATCAGGTTCTGAGCCGCGGGGTAAATGGATCCAAACAGGCCGGAAGCGGCTGCAGCATCATCAGGGCATGGCTGGGTTAAGCAAGCAACGATGATCACCGGAGCTTCGGCCAGATGCTCTACATTGTGCATGGCCTGGGTATAGACCCGGCGGCGCTCGTCATCGGTGTCAGGGTTCGCGAGCACAGTGTCTTTAATATAAGCCGTCCCTGCTTCGCGATAAGCATGCCCGATTTCCTTTCTTTTCTGTTCATCGGTGACCACTACAAATGCCCACATTTGATAGTTACCCGCAGAAGGGGCCATCGTTGCTGCTTCAATAATGTATTCGAGGTCGGCTCGAGGCACAGGGTCTGGCTTTAGGTGTCGCATTGAACGGGTAGTGAAGATCGCTTCTTCGACTGATAGTTTTGTCATGAAAAGTTCCTGCTTGCGTCGTTTTATCCGGCACCCCGGATCGGGTGATTATCGCTGGCGCGATGAAGCCTGCTCAGTCTAAAGGTATAAGTCTGCCGTCTTCATCACGCAATTCAGGACCATGAACTCTTGCACGACTGTCTCCGAAAGGTGCGTCACGGTCGCGTAGTGCGGCTCGAAGGCCCTCCGTGCGAATTTGTTTGAAGACGTCTCTGGCTGCTTGCGTCGTATGTGCGCGCGCGTCATTTTCTGCAGCAAGTCGTTGCAGTGTGGTTGCTCCCATCAGTTCCATGCCGACATTGATGATCCGTTTGTTGGTTGACAGCATTTCCGGGTCTATCCAGCTAAGCCGATCAGCAAGACCTTCAACTTCCTGTTCCAGATGCTCTTCAGGCACGGATTTAAGTACCAGCCCAATTTTGGCTGCGTCTTCGCCGCTTAAAGTATCGCCGGTTAGCAGCAGGCGCTTGGTCCACTGTGGACCGATATGATAGAGCCACATCTGATTGGGTGCGGCGCCCATATTACGTAGTGCTGAATAGCCAATGCTGGCGTTGTCTGCGCATATCAACATGTCGCAATAGAGAGCCAGATCAGTTCCGCCGGCATAACAATGACCGTGGATCTGGGCGATAGTGGGTTTGTGCATCTCGGTGAGGGTTCGAAGTGATCGCTGGAACCGTTCTATTCGCCAGGCATCATCATCCATGCCGGCGCCCGTGCGGCGCTCAACATCATCGTCGGCTACCTGTCGATTGGCCGTGAGATCGTAGCCGGCGCAGAATGAAGTGCCAGCACCTTTTAGGATCACGCAGTGAACAGCCTTATCGTCGTCCGCCTCCCACAGGGCATCGCGTAGTTCTTCCACCAGTTCGATTGACAGTGCATTTCGCTTTTCGGGCCGATTGAGTGTGATGCGGGCTCGGCCGTTATCAACTTCGTAGGTGATGTATTCAAACGTACGCTTAGTCATGGTGTCTCCAGTAGGGGTTGGCTGTTCATACGCAGGTATCACCTGAATGTTTAGTCCAGTGGTGATGTCGATGCCTCGCTAAAGATGCAAGGCATAGCAACCTGATCGCAAAAACAATGTGCGCGAATTGATTTTTCGTTATGCTACCACTAATTGAATTAGAGATTAAACGAAGATGACGATGACCGGGTTATTGCGACCAATCACGACAGACGAGATTCAGGCATTTGATCGTGACGGAGCAGTACTGCTGAAAGGCGTAATAGGACAGGAGTGGGTCGACATACTGGCAGAGGGTCTTGAGTTTGCCAATAATCACCCGGACGGGATGTCGGCCGGTGTCTCTGAGCCGCTTCGAATTGATCAGTTCCCCGCGAGCCATTCGCCCAAACTCAAGGAGCTCATGGATGAGTCGCCCATTGCTGAAATTGTAGGCTCGATACTGCAGGACTCGGTCAGGTTTTATATGGACCAGATGTTTTACAAACCTGCAGGCCTCATTGCGCCCAGCGCCTGGCATCAAGATACCTGCTACTACAATGTCGATGGTCATCAGCTGGTGCGGGCATGGGTGTGTGCTGACGAGGCGCCGCGAAATGTGAGCATGGAAGTGATTCGGGGATCGCACAAGTGGAATGTGACCTACCGCCCACCCGTGGGTATGGACCCTGCCGCAGACCCGAAAGGCGCGGCGCAGTTGGAGGCAGACTTTGCCAATGGAAAGGTTCTGATAGGGCGAGAAGCGCACGACCATTGGACCTATTTTGATTCTTTCCTCGATCCCGGCTTGCCGGTGCTACCTCAAATCGATACGCAGCGAGAATCTTTTGACATTCTTGGCTGGGATTATGAACCGGGTGACGTGCTGCTTTTTCACGGTAACATTCTTCACTCAGCGCGAGGGGGCGTTGAGCTGAATCATCCCAGGCGCTCTCATGCATCACTGTGGGCAGGTCCTGATGTGTCTTATCTTCGGAGACGTAGCCAGTCAATCCCGGACCCACTGCCGTTGTATGACCATACACCATCAGATGGCCAGCCCCTGGGTGACTTCCCTGATGTTTTCCCGGTTGCCTGGGCGCCAGGTCAGTCGGCACATTAAGTTTGAGCGGGGTTAGAGTTCAGCAGCCATTTTGGACAACAGGTCCTTGGTAAAGTCGAGGACCTTCCTGGTTTGCTGGTCATTCAATTGGCCGTTCAGTCTGCCGTATGCAAGTCCTTCCATCTGGTACTGACCGATATCACAGATGAGCTCAAACTGTGCCCTTTTCCCGTCCCATTCGGGAATCAAATTCACCGCGTCTCGACGCCATGCCTTTACAAAACGCTGGTAGGCAGGTTTTAGGACCGTCGCCAGTTCAGGGTGAGTGCGAGCTGCAATGACCAGGTCCTGGTAGGCAACATAGTGACCCTCGTTCAGATGGCGCCAATACACTTCAATCGCATGTGCCATTGAATCAACGCCATCAGGTACATCCTCAAGATCCCGCTGGTGATCCGTAAGCCGTTTTGCGAAAAGGTAGTTAATGGCGGCTTTGATCGCATCCAGTCTTGCCGGAAAATGGTACTGCATGGAACCCTGAGAAACCTTGGCCGCTTTGGCGATCTTGGCCATGGTGGTGCTTTCGTACCCAAATTCAATAATGCATTCGAGTGCGGCGATGACAATTCGATCACGCGTAAGAGAGCTCTTTTGAGACTGCCAGTTCCCAGACGCTTTTAGATTGTCTTCCGACATTTTGTGATCTCTTGAGTAGACGAAGCGCTGAATCATAAGTCGTGAAATCACCAGTTACCAGTAACGAAAGAGGGCTGGTGGAGCAAAGTGACGAGTCCTGTAAGCCCGGCTGTGATGCCAGACTGGCGTGATAGCAAACAGTCGTTGGTGTTGACTTCATAAAAAAAATGCGTGTATATTGATTTTTTCCGGCAAAGGGAATGCTGCGGATTAGTCTATGCGCTCCTTGGATCGGTTAATTCATCTCTGGAGGGAGAACACCTTGAAGACATCATTGCTTAGCGTTGTGCGTTTATCGGTAGCAGGTCTAGTGCTTGCAAGCCCGGTTCTAAATGCAGCAGAAGGAAATCGTGCAAGTGGTACCACCATCGAAGAAATTGTTGTTACCGCGCAAAAGCGTGAGGAAAGCATCAACGACGTTGGTATGTCTATTGAAGCATCTACCGGCGAACAACTAAAAGAACTTGGCATCACGGATGCGTTCGATCTTTATAAAGTTGTCGCAGGCTTCAGTTCAAATATTAACTACGCGGGTACGGCGATCTATACGATTCGCGGGGTCGGTTTTCAGGAAAACTCATTAGCGACCAGTCCTACGGTGAGTGTCTATCTTGATGAGGCACCTTTGCAGTTCACTCCCATGACCAGGGGAGCTTCCCTTGATGTCCAGCGTGTTGAAGTGCTAAAAGGCCCGCAGGGAACTTTATTCGGGCAAAACGCCACGGGTGGCGCGGTCAACTTTATTGCCAACAAACCCACGAGTGAATTTGAGGCGGGTGTGACGGTGAGCTACGGCGAATTCGATGCGGTTGATATCGATGGTTACGTCAGTGGTCCTCTAAACGATGCCTGGAGTTACAGGGTGGCATTACGATCACAGACTTCAGATGACTGGCAGGAAAGTTACGTTAGTGATGATGAGGCGGGTGAGAAAGACGAATTCGCTTATCGCGCAATGCTGGCGTTTGACGACAATGAACGCCTGAGGATGCTACTCACGCTAAGCGGTTTTACCAATGAGAGCGACACGTTGCGCCCACAGCTGGCCGGTCAAATCTCGCAAAACCCTGTTAACGGGATAAACCCTATTTTCGCGGCGGTTCCCCTTGCGCCACGTAAGGCAGAAGCTGCAGCCTGGAGCCCCTGTGCAAACACCAACGGTGGTACACCAACAGTTCCAAATCAGCGGAGTTGGGACAATGGCTGCTTCGATCTTGAAAGTGATGATGAACTTTTCTCTGCCACTTTACGCGTGGATTATGACCTGACAGATGACCTCGTCCTGACCTCACTCACCAGCTATAACGATTTTGAACAGAATGGCACTGGCATGGATGGAGATGGTGCGGAATTACAGATCTATGAGCAGTCCCATTCAGGATCAATGGAGACGTTTTTCCAGGAATTCAGATTGACAGGTAACTTTGATCGCGGAACGTGGGTCGCAGGCATTAACTACGAAGACATGGAAACCTTCGATGAGTACATGCATTCCTATGGTCATTCCTCGGTAGTGCCGGTGTTTGGTTTTATCGATTATGGGCCAGTCACGCCAACCAGTGAGCAGGACGTAACGACCTGGGCAGCTTTCGTCAATGTGGAATACAGTCTTAACGATTCTGTGGTCCTACAGGCGGGTGTCAGGTACACGGATCAGGAGCGCGATTTCAACGGCTGTACCTATGACGGTGGTGACGGCACCTGGGCATTGACGTCATTCCTTATTCAAGACCTGGTCTTTGCTTCGCCTAATCCGCTTTTTGTAAATCCGGGAGAGTGCTCGACAACTGGGCCTGCGCCTGATTATAACCCGGTACCGGACGGCCACGAGCTGAGTCTGGATGAAGACAATACGTCCTGGCGGGTTGGCGTTAACTGGGCGATGAACGACGAGACGCTCGTTTATGGCAACATCAGTAAAGCCTATAAAAATGGTCAGTTCCCGACGCTCGCTGGCTCTGCCCATTCCCAGCTTCAGCCCGTCGTTCAGGAAGAGCTGCTCGCTTATGAAATTGGCGCGAAATCAACTCTGGCGGACGGCAGTCTGCAATTAAACGGTGCGGTTTTCTACTATGACTACACGGATAAGCAACTCCTGGGTGCGATTGAGGATCCGGTATTTGGTGCTCTACCCGCACTGGTCAATGTGCCTGAATCTCATGTTCTCGGATATGAGTTAATTGCTACCTGGATGCCTATTGACGGTCTCAGGATTTCGCCTTCGGTGAGTTACTCTGATACAGAAGTTGACGGTAACTTCAGAAATTTTGATGCGTTTTTCGGCGGTACCAATAGTGGCCTTAAAGACTTTTCTGGTCAGGATTTCCCGCAGGTACCAGAATTACAGGCGAATCTGGCTGTTACCTATAGCTGGCAAGTGATGGATGGCTGGACGGCGTTCGTCGGTACCAACTTGAATTATCAGGACGAGACCAACTCGTTTTTTGTCGATGAATGTAAAGAAGTCGGTGTCACGTGCACCCGCGAAGATGCCGGGGAACTATCAGGTGACACAACCCTTCCTGTACCATCGAGAACACTGGTGGATGTGCGTGCTGGCATTGAGAACAACAATTGGAAAGTCTGGTTGTGGGGACGTAACGTCACCGATGAATACTACTGGACCCGACACAGCAAGGTTAACGATACAATTCTTAAGCTTACAGCAATGCCAAGAACCTATGGCATTACTGCGAGCTATGCCATGTAAACCCCTCCCCCCGGCCCCAGGTTGTCCAGAGGCAATCTGGGGCCATTTTTTTTATACTGCATCCCTTCATTATCACAGCTCACACATTCGGCCAGTTTGGCTTTAGTGTTAAGCGCAATATGCTCCAATGGGAAGCATACTCGAGGATTTATGGAAGAATTTAGAAACGACGTTCGACACTGGCTTGCTGAACACTGCCCTGAAACGATGCGCAGCAAAGGAACCGAGGAAGACTGGGTCTGGGGTGGTAAAAGGGCGACCTTTACTCATCCGGATGCAAAAGTCTGGATGGACAATATGGGTGCAAAAGGCTGGACCTGTCCAACCTGGCCGCGTGAGTATGGTGGCGGTGGATTAACCCGGGAAGAAAATCGAATCCTCCAGGACGAGCTTGCAAGAATTGATGCGAGAGCTCCATTGCTGTCATTTGGTATCAGTATGCTGGGACCAGTATTGCTGGAGTTTGGCAGTGAAGCTCAAAAACGTGAGCACCTACCCAAGATAGTCCGCGGCGAAATTCGCTGGTGCCAGGGTTACAGTGAGCCGGGATCCGGTTCAGACCTCGCAAGCCTGCAGACGCGTGCCGTGCTCGATGGGGATGAATACGTGATCAATGGTTCGAAGACCTGGACTTCCTTTGCGCATCTCTCGGACTGGATATTTTGTCTGGTACGAACTGACCCGGATGTACCGAAACACGACGGCATCAGCTTTATCCTGTTCGATATGACCTCTAAGGGTGTTGCTGCCAATCCGATTCAGTTAATCAGCGGCTCTTCACAGTTTTGTGAAACCTTCTTCGACGATGTCAGGGCACGCAGAGATAACCTGGTCGGTGAGGTGAATAAGGGCTGGCCGATTGCCAAGCGCTTACTTCAGCATGAGCGCAATATGGTTGCAGGCATGGGTACACAGGGTGCCCCCAAAAGCCAGGAACACGCGATTGAAAATCAGGCAAAAAAATATACCGGGGAAGTGCAGGGCAAAATTGCCAATGCAGACCTTCGAGACAAAATCACGCGGCACAAAATGAATTCCAAGGCGTTTAGCCTGACCCTGCGGCGATCAGCGTTGGAAGCCAAGACCAGTTCAGCGCCATCTCCGGCATCCTCCATGTTTAAGTACTACGGTACAGAGCAGAACAAAGGGCGTTTTGAAGTCATGATGGACATGTTGGGCGCCCAGGGGCTGGGTTGGGACGGTGACGGTTTTCTGGAGAAAGAACTGTCGACTACTCGAAGTTGGCTTCGCTCCAAGGCAAACTCCATTGAAGGCGGTACCTCAGAGATCCAGCTGAATATCATTGCCAAGCGGGTACTGGAGTTACCCGACTAGCCTGGTCCGAAAAGGTACATTTCCAGGGTTTCATGAAAGACCCGGATTCGGTTCTCCTGGTAATTAGCGAGACTCACAGCGCCTTTCTTGCTGGCCTTTAATCCTTTCTGGATTCGAGGGAAGTTTGGTGTGTCCTGGTCAATCACAGGTCCATATCCACCGAGTTCAGGAATCGATGACCACGGTTGATCTGCATCCAGCCTAAGTTCTGTCATTGGCGCAGGATGGCTGCCGTCGTCTGCAACTGGATACAACATCCAGATCTCGAAGATTGAGTGGTTTGGGTCATCGCCATCCGGGCGGAAACGGTAAACCAGTGGCGCAACGATGGTGGGCCAGACGGTAAAGTTCGGAAACACTGTATATTGAATCTGATCGATCATTTCCGCGTCGCTGGCTTTTGAAAGATCCACCTTGTGAGACTTACCCCAAACCCTGCGATTGTGCTCGGCGATCAGGGACCTCGCGGTTTGGCCTTCTGTGAGCTTAACGGTATCGCCTGGTTTTCGAGCAAAGTAAGCATCAACAACAGCCTGTTCTGTTGGAAGCTGGTCGCTGATGTATCCGCTGGGGATACCGCCCAGCATATTCATTCTGGTGACGTGAGGTTTCCAGTAATCGTACTGTATGGATGTGTCGTAGTTTGAAACAGCCGCGCCTGAGACCGCGATTTCGCCTTCCAGTGTTTTGTCGAAATGGGTTTCCGCGACATGATATCCCTCGATGAATGCTTCCTGGGCGACTTTCCAGTTGCAGGGAACAACCTTCGAAACGTGCACCGCCTTGTACCTTTTGTCGATGTTGAAGTCGTTGAGGTGGTCAGGCAGTACACCTAAATATTCATTGAGTGTGCCGCAGTCCGGGTCCAGGTTAATGAACACGAATCCCGCCCAGGTATCGACCTGCACCGTGGGGAGTTTTATTTCTTCAATATTCAGATGGGAAAAATCCCAGGCCGCAGGAAGAGACGTTAACTGGCCGTCCAGGTTGTAGGACCATCCATGGTACGGACATCGAAACTCTTCGGCCGAACCTGCGCCATCAACCAGTGAAGTGCCGCGGTGCAGGCAAGAGTTCGTGAAGGCTTTGATGTCACCTGTTGAAGATCGAACCACGATGACACTGTCGTCGACAATGTCGTAGACCACATAATCACCAGCATTCGGAATTTCTTCCATCCTGCAGGCAACCTGCCAGGTCTTTTTCCAGACATGTTCAACTTCCATTTGGTGCCACTCGTGGGACCAGTATCGTTCAGTCGGGATGTCTTTTGTGGAGAGGTTGTCGGAAGACTCGTTGAGTAAACCGGATGGTGGTTGTTTGCCATCATTTGGGTACAGGTCCTGGACCCAGGGTTTTGGAACAAAGCTGGCAAATCTGGCTGGTTGGGAAAGCTTAGGCTTATCCTTTGGCATGGGTTCTCCGAGTATCTGGCAGAGCGACGAGATTGAGCGTTCGGTCACATGTAAACTTGGATTGATCTCCGTGTAAAGCAGCGTCTCCGGGAAACCCTTGTGTGCCTATCACCAGCCAATCGTGGGCTAGGTGGTTGCCCCAAAACGCTCAACACGGTTAGTTAATCTACTCGCCCAGGATGCCATAAGAAAGGTCGTCTCGATTTTGCGTACCCTTGTAGATAAGCCCCTCAAATAATTGGTTGGGGTCTCCGCCACTGTACTCAGAAGTTCTGCTCCAATCAATAACATACTGCCGAAGGATTATTCGCCAGTCATCCCCGCGACATTCATATTTATCGATATAACGCCCCGCGACCAGATATTCATAGCCGTCTTCTGATGCGCTATTTTTGGCGGCGCCAACCTCCATGACATCACCCCCCTCGGTTAAGGAGAAGAAGGCAAGGACATAAACTTCTCCAACGCCAGTGCCAGATTCCGCATCTATGTCATAGTATTCATTCACTACCGTGTGAGTGGTGTCGTTTAGTGCCCTATTGCCAGCGACGATACTGTCACAAAATTCTTCATAGTGACCGTCAAAGCTCCCGTACCTCACTTCTGCATCTGTGTGGAATGCGGACTTCATAATGGCAGGGTCACATCTGTCAGCCCCCCTTGAATAACATGTTACGGCCTTTCGGACCGCCTGTTCCGCTAATAAATCCGCAATACTTCCAACTTTTGCCATTTCCTCTTTCCCTCGTCGCGTCAGTTACAATCCGGATGATAACTAAATTTTGTAGGTTTGAGTTGCAGCCAATGGGTCAGCTTGGGTTAATTCGTGATTTAGCGTGTTTTGACAGGTTAAGGCTCCGGGGTTTTAATCTAGTCTTGTGGTACTACAGGTAAGGTGATTCGTGACGAAAATTGAGCCGCATCCGCTGGCAATGGATGGAAAAGACCCAACAAACCTGCGCGGTGATTCAATCCCGCGAGAACGCTATTACGACCCGGGTTTCATGAAGCAGGAGTGGCAACACCTGTGGACGAAAATCTGGCATATCGCGGGGCGCGAGCAGCAGCTTCAGGAGGCAGGAGATTACATCGTGCACGATTTTATGCACGAATCTGTGATGATCGTCCGCCAGCGTGATGGTTCGCTGAAGGGCTTTTACAACGCCTGTGGTCACCGTGCCGCGCGCCTGGTTTGGGGTAACAGCAGTCAGGATAGTTTCTTTTGTCCTTACCATGGCTGGCAGTGGGGCCTTGATGGTGTGCTGGAGGCATGTCCTGATCAGGATGATTTCCCGCAGGGGGATCCCGTTGGCAAGGCGACACTCGTTGAAGTTCGTGTTGATACCTGGGCCGGGCTGGTCTGGTACACCATGGATGATGCAGCACCTGATCTCATGACGTACCTGGAGCCAACGCCAGAACTCTACAAAGGTCATCAATTCGAAAAGACGGTTCGTGTTCACTGGCTCCGGGTTGAGCTGGATGCTAACTGGAAATTCTGGTCAGACAATTTTAACGAGTCTTATCACACCCGGACCGTCCATCCGCAGGTGCCACCGATTATTGATCAGGACCATTTCACTTCCCGGTATGAAATGTTTCCTATGGGCCATAACCGAATTGTTCAGATGGGGCGGCCATCATTGCGTGATCGCCTGCCAGAGGGTCAGCCTCATCCCTTTGATGAAGAGTTACGTGCCTGGGACATTGACCCTGACAGCTACCCCGATTTCGAGACCAAGGCAATGCAGGGCTGGCTTGACCTGAAGGCCGCCAAGCGAAAATTATGGAAAGAGAAGGGCTTTGTTCACTACGAGAACCTGAATGACGAGGACCTCACTGAAAGTCCG
>JABBBA010000172.1:19941-21844 GCA_018607685.1 K189A clade bacterium
TTGGCGTATTGTTTCCAAATGTCGCCATCGCCCCTGGGGCAGATTCTTTTCTGGTGTGGCGATGGGAACCGCATCCAACGGATCCTGAGAAGTGTTTTTTTGATCAATGGACAATGGCCTATCCGGTCGAGGGGATGGATGATTTTGTTAATCGTACCGCCCTTACGGCGATGGAACTAAAGGAGGCGGAGCTGGACTTCAGGGTTTATGGTGACGGTTCTTCAGTGCAGGACCTGTCGGACCAGGTGGTGTTTCAGGACTGGCAGCTCACGCAGGGGCAAAGAACCGGCTGGCACTCCCAGGGTTATCAGGAACCCTATTTTGCAGCCCAGGAAACGCGTGTGCACCGCTTCCATGAAGTACTTAATGATTATCTGGCTGGTAAGCCTCCAGGCCGGGACTAACAGTTTTAGAACCCAACCCGGTTTGTATTGTACATATTGCACATCGATTCATAATGCGGCTATGCGAGTCATCGCCATAACCCGTAACAGAGAAGACTATGACGACAACACCGGAATTTGATCCACACGCTCGCTTCGAGGGTGAGTCCTATCAGGACATTCTTGATAGGGATTCCCGCGAAGTACCAGAGTGCTTAAGGGCGGAAAAGGCGCCGTATCTCGGTAGCGATTCTGTGCCGGCGACACACTATACGAGCCAGGAACGGTCTGATCTTGAGGCGGAACATATGTGGATGCGGGTCTGGCAGATGGCATGTCGAGTTGAGGAAATCCCCAACGTCGGTGACCATCTGGTGTATGACATCATCGACAAGTCTGTGCTGATTGTTCGTTCGGCCCCGGATCGCATTCAGGCCTATTACAATACGTGTCTGCATCGCGGCCGTAAGTTGGCGACACAGGCGGGCCATAAGTCAGAATTTCGTTGTCCGTTTCATGGTTTTACCTGGGAGCTGAACGGTGACTTTAGAAGTTGTCCGACACCCTGGGACTATCAGCACCTTAATAAGGAGGACTTACAACTTCCGGAACTTAAAGTCGGGACCTGGGGTGGTTTCATCTTTATTAACTTTGATAAAGATGCGCCGGAGCTGATGGATGTTGTCGGCCCATTGGACTGGCACTTCAAGGACTGGCATCTCGAAGATCGCTATATTCACTACCACGTTGCCAAGGTTCTTCCCTGCAACTGGAAAGTGGCCGCCGAAGCGTTTATGGAATCGCAGCATGCGCCGACGACTCATCCACAGATCCAGACGCATGTGACGGATGTTAACTCGCAGTATGATGTTTTCTCAGACTACGTGACCAGGCAGATCAGCGCGGGCGCCGAACCAAGCCCTCTGATGGATAGGGATAGCGTTTCAGAGCAGAGAATCGTCGATGACATGTTGTCCCGACGCTATAAAATGTATAAGGATGTTGAGGGTGTTCCCCCGGGGATCACTGCGCGACGTTATATGGCCCAGAGTGTCAGGGACAATTTGCAGGCTCACAACGGGCATGATTACGACAAGTGTTCAGATGCCGAGATGCTCGACTCCATTCTCTACAACCTGTTTCCAAACTTTTCGGTCTGGGGTGGAATGAAGCCAACCCGCATCTATCGGTGGCGTCCGAATGGTCGCGATGTAGACAGCTCGATCATGGAGGTTTATCAGCTGGACATGGTGCCCAGAGATGGCCCAAGGCCACAGCCTTCGCCAATGCGTGTGCTCTCTGAAGACGAACGCTGGTCCGATGCGGAAGAGTTGGGTGGCCTTGGTGTTATCGCTGATCAGGATATGGGTAACCTTCCCTACGTTCAGGAAGGGTTGAAAGCAACAGGTAATAACAAGGTGCACTTCGCGAACTACCAGGATATGCGCATACGCCAGCATCACATCATGATCCAGCGATACATCGATGAAGGGTTGTCCTCCTGACCCGAGTATATTTCG
>JABBBA010000117.1 GCA_018607685.1 K189A clade bacterium
GGAGGCCGAAGCTGCCGTTTGTTCTCGTTCAGGTCAGGTGAATTATTCGCCGAGTCGAGCAACTATCTCGAATCCCCAGTGCTTACGAAGATTGGGTACACGGATTTCAGTCAGACCGCCGACATTGGTGTAGGCCTGCGGATACACTTCGTCAGTGATGTTCTTAATGAAGTATGAGGCAGAATAGCGGTTTGTCGGGCTACGCCAGGAGATACTGGCATTGTAGATATCCGATTCATCCCGGAAGTGGCTAATGAAGTCGCCGTTAAACTGCTGAACACCATCCAGTTCGCTGACACGCGAAGCTGCAATGACTTGCTCGTCCTGATAAAACCAATCTGCCGCTACCGTCAGACTGCCCCAACGGTCCAGGTTAAACTCATAGGCGGCGCCCATAGAAAACGTCCATTCCGGTGAACGGCCGGTTGGGTTCAAGCCGCCAACATCATTCGGGACAAGCCAGCCGACAAAATTACCGACAGAATCATCGATACGTTGAGGTGGTCCACATACCGTCAATCCCTGGGAGAACGGACCTCCCTCGGTTGGCGCATTCAGTGGATCGGTACCGCTCGGTCCATCCGGGTCAGTACAGAAGTCTTTACGTTCGGTATCAAGGTTGCTAAGTGTCGCCCACACAGTGAAGTTTTCGGTTGGTAGCGCCCGCAACTCGATTTCAAATCCGTCTGTTTCGAGACTACCGAGGTTGGATTGAATGGTTTCCTGGCCGCCACCGTTCGGTGCGGGGCGAATAAAAGCAGTCTGGAAATCATCCACGGTTGTTGAAAAAGCATTGATATTGACTTGTAGCGTGTCGTCGAACCAGCTCGTCTTTATACCGATTTCGAAATTCTCTGCTTTCTCGGGCTCGAACGGTCCCATGGTCGTGATTGATCCCGCACGACCATTAAAGCCACCGGCGGTGAATCCTTCCGAGTAGGTAAAGAAGGCCATGATATCGTCGTTGATCTGATAGGTAATGCCCGCCATGGGCGTGAAATCTGTCCAGGTTTCGTCGAGTTCCCCAAGTTTATTGTTACAGGTAATTTCTGAGCCCGCAGGATCAAGTACCGGGCGACAACCCGCCTGTGCGCCACCGGCTGAATCGAAGCCGATCGCCGGAATTAGGGGGAACAGCGGTGTCGGTGTACCCGGAACTAGCGGGGCCGTGAAATCAACCACGTGAGCAGGTACATTGTTACAGGCATCGGTACCAGCACCTACAGACATTAGCGGGTTGCCGGAACCGACGGCGCAGTGACTGAACTCCTTGGTTTCAGACGTATAACGACCGCCTAAGGTTAGCGTCAACTTATCATTGACGTGCCAGTTACCCTGGGTAAAGACTGCCCAGGCATCATTGGTCTGGTTAGAAAAACCTGCCTGGCCCTGTGTCACAGGACTTGTGAAAGAAACATCACCGGCGAATCCGAGTGTAGGCCCGAGGACGACGTTGGGTGCAAACAATAACCCCCATGATTCCTGCTTCATCGTATATTCCTGCTCGAAGTAGTAAGCCCCAACGACAAAATCGAAGGTGTCGGAAAAGTTGGATGCAAATCGAATCTCATGGGACATCTGGTCATGTTCCTGGATTCGCTGTCCTGCAAACAGGTCGTGGAAAGAAGCGTCGATGCCGAAGATAATATCTTCGTCAACCTCGCGATAGTTCCCTATATAGGTGATCGTGCCAAGCTCTGGCATGTCGTAATCCACCTGGGCGGTAACACCCCAGATATCGGCTTCGGATTGTTGACCACGGTCTTCGGTGGCCGGTGCCGTATATTCAGAGTTAGCTGACCGGCCCTTGGCGGGTTTCCCGCAGATATCCGCAGCCCCTGCAGCAGCCGTAACCGGATCCTGGCCAAGCACGATCAGGTTAAACAAGGTTTGTGTAGTGATAACCAGATCATTGTCAGTCGGAAGGCCGAGAAACAGGTTGAACGGATCGTCCCGGCAGTAGTGAGCCGATTGGCTCATATAACTGTCATCGCGCGTTTCGTTCCACTCGCCACGTAAGACGATGTCGAGGTTTTCATTGGGTGACCATTTCAAACTAGGCAGAATCGTTAGCCGGTCTGTTGCGCCACGATCTTTGCCATTGAAAGAGTTCTCCCAGTAGCCGTCGTGCTGGGTATCTTTAAACGCGATTCGACCGGCGAGAGTGTCATCAATCAAGGGGATGTTGATGACCCCTTTGACGTCCTGGCGTCCGTAGTCCCCTACCTGCACGGATACTTTGCCGTTCAATTTGTTCATTTCAGGTTCGTTGTGCATGATTGAAACTGCACCGGCGACCGTATTTCGACCAAATAGGGTTCCCTGGGGTCCACGTACTATCTCGACTGCTCTGATATCAACCATATCGCTGAGAGCCGTTGAAACCCTTGCTGAAACAACGCCATCGGTATACACCCCGACTTTGCCATCGGCTGCAGACTCAATGTCGCCACTTCCCTGGCCACGGATACTGAATGATGCCGAGTTCTGGAATATACCGACTGGCTCAAGCTGAACATTGGGAGACGCGTTGCTTAAATCACGGAGATCCTGTGCAAAACGTCGTTCCAGCATATCGCCGGTGACGGCAGTAATAGGAATGGCTACTGATTGGACATCTTCTGCTCGCCGCGTTGCAGTAACGACGATCTCTTCCAGGGCTTGCGCCGAGTAGGCTGTGTCTGCAGTTACGGTGAATCCGGCGGCGGCGATCAGTGTTGTGGCCAGGCTTACAGGCTTTCGTTTGAAGCTCATGAGTTCCCCTTCTCAATATTGTTAACCCATACCGGTTTTAATACCAGCTTAGGGTATGAATGAGACAGTGGAGAAACACCACTTAAAAGAACCTCCACATGCAATGACGAAAAGTCGTTATTGCAGAAGTCTTGGTTAAGAATAATCATAATCAGTCTAGGATTGCAACATAACTCTGTGTCATTTTGCTTTATTTGATGCTTCCGCCTTCCAAAGGTCGATCAATTATGGCCACGTCGATTCAGTAACTACGGGTCTATTTTTTCACCGCTTGAATGACGAAATGACGGACAGGTGTATCATGCTGGAAGAATAATATTTTTGGTGCTGGAGAAAAGACGTGAGTGAATTGGATTTAGAAACCGTTAAATGTGATGTGAAAGACTACATCGCCGTAGTGAAACTGGATAATCCGCCGGTTAATGCGCACTCTGCCCAGATGTTAGCGGACATCCCTGCCATGTTTGATCGTT
>JABBBA010000324.1 GCA_018607685.1 K189A clade bacterium
TATGGTTCGTAGATAGGGGCTTTCCGACGGGTAAACTTGGTGAACTGATGCAGATCACGCTGGAAATCAAGATTAACGGTCTTGAAAACCTGATTTACCCGCTCCAGGCATCACCTAAGCAAAAACAGCCAACAGACACAAAATTTACATTTGAATGAAAACCGCCTTGGTTTATCCTGTATTGGCATTTCCAGCAATGTTCCGCCATGAGTTTTCCGATTAGCGTGAATCTTGACGAATCTCTCAAGGTAGAGATTCATCTGCATCAGCTATATCTGGGTGATAGGGATCGCTATTGCTGGACCTACCTGACCCGCGGCATGCAAACACATCAGCAATCTGAAATGTGCCTGTCGCTTCTGGTAGACGACGAAGGTAATACTGAAGACTTTCCCAAAACGCCCATCAAAATGTTTCAGCTTCTGGCCGAGCGAACAAGGTCAGGACGAACAGTCGTCTCCGGTGATTCAACCCGACTGGGCCAGAAAGGAATATTCGGGTTTCCATCCCTGTTTTACGTTCCCTCAATCCAATATAAAGGCCTGCCATCCGTCGACAAGTACCTGGGTCTTATCCTTGTGCACCAGCAGGAATATGACTACGTACGACAGTACGGGCTAACGCGTTTTCTCTCAAGGTTAGGGAAATTCTGTTCGTCATTCCCTTATCCAACCTGGAACACACCGGCACGACCCTCCCTGTTCCCCACCAACACGCGTGAGCTGAGTATCTTGTCCGACGCGAGCCATGTACTCGCTGATTACTCCTACGCACATCAGCTTGATTCCGTCCTGCAACTTCAGTTGCATCAAAAAGATGCTGGCCAGGTTCAGAAAGCGCTGGCAGGTTTGCAGGAAGACCAGGTCGCAGTCATCAATACCGCCTTCTCACCCCGTTGTGATGCCAGCCTTTACTGGCAGGAAGGCCAGGAATTTCCAGGCGCCTACGCTGCGCCGGAAGCTACCACCGGTATGCTTGGGGGAAGCTTTGTGTCGCTTGGTTTCAGTCAGCTCGCAGAACTATCCATTGAAGAAGATGGGTTCAGCGTCGTGTTTACTGAGGGCGATTGGAAGGCTCTCTGTCAGGCAATCAATAACGAGGAATCCTATGAGACTGAATTGCCGGAGGGTAGACGTTTCGTACTGGATTACATCGACGTCTCTGCAAGGCCGAAAGCCAGATCCTATGAACCTGTCGCTGTCTGGAAAAACCTGAAACAACCTGATGCTGCTGAAGTGCCCGTTACAACGCCGCTAAATGTACGAGCTGGAGCCTTCAAGAACCTCTCAGGTGCCGCAAGTCTTGCGGAAAGGGTTAGCCAGGTCGAACTGCTGGCCTATATCGAACGTGTTGAAGCGGCATTGAGTGCCGCCATGTCCGAGGAATCTGATTCCTTTGTGCTGGAGCTCGAGCTTAAAATCATGCCGGATCAGGTGAAAGTAAGACCGTTTTCCAATATCGAACTCAATCCCGAATTCGAAGCTTTCATCACGGGTGTGGTTCAGAAAATTGAAGCCTGCCCGGTAACGTCCCAGATATTGATCCGGGTTCCGTTCCACATCAATCAGGAAATGAAGAATGACGCCCGGTAAGACTACCAACGAATTGGTCGAGCAACTGACCAATGAGGGCGTAGAACACATTGTTCTCCTGATGAGACATTCGGCCCGGGAATATGCACCAGATAAACATGACCTGCTAAATCCACTCACCGATGAGGGCCGTGATCTGGCCCGGGACATGGGTACGCGGCTACCCAAAGGGCTTGCCGTGCGTGGTTATACAAGCCCGGCGGAGCGTTGCGTTGAAACCGCAGGCCTTGTGATGGGTGGGCATGAGGCAGCCGGTGGCGACATTTTACGGAACAGGATTGTTGAAGCCCTGGGCGTATTTTATGTGCTTGATCAAATGAAGATGTTTATGTCGATGCGCGAGGCCGGCGGAATTGTGCCAATTCTACAGAACTGGTACGACGGCAAAATTGCCCAGGACGTTCTGATGCCCGCCGACCTGGCCGCCAGACTGGTCGGGCGCGTCGCAAAAGAAAAACTTGCTCAGCGAGGTGACAAGCCACAACTTGATCTTCTCGTGTCGCACGACTTCACGCTATATACCATCAAGGATCAATTGCTAAAACAGGATACGACGCGATACCCGCATGTGCACTACCTTGACGGCGTTGCCTTTTTCAATCGGGACGGCAAGACATTCATCCAGTCCCACCATGAGCCCGCCATTGAACTGGATGTAACCCTGACAGTTTAGGGTTCAACAAGAACCTTCTATTAGAAGAGGGGCTTCATCCGACGGTTGAGCCATTCAACCAGTATCCGGTTGGTCTCTTCCGGCTTCTCCTGCTGAATCCAGTGCCCGCAATCCAGCGTGTGTACCTCAAGATCATCGACGTAACCGGTCATATCTGTGGGTGGCACCATATCGTGTTCACCATAGATCATCAGGGACGGATGGATGACTTTTTGTTCCACAGATTCCGTCGTTTCCCAGTTACGGGTGAAGTTTCGATACCAGTTGCAGGCCGCATGAAACCCGCTGTGGTTGAACGCTTCTATAAAGACCGCGAGCTCTTCTTCACTCATCATCAGTTCGCCGCGCTCTACTGCAGTCTCTGCCATGCTGATAATAGAGCCACCCGCAGGTTGATTCTCGTCTGTCTCAAGCCACTGCTTTGTTCGATACATATTGGTCAGGAACTGCCGGGTGTTGTTCTCGAACGACGTTGCTGCCACGCCGGGCTGCCGGTTGAAGTGAACAATATAGAAATCCTGTCCCAGCATCTGCTCCCAGAATGCGACCGGATCGGCCTCCTCCCTGGGACGAAACGGCACAGACAGGTTAGCGACACCTGCGATTCTTTCAGGATTCAACAAGGCATGGTGCCAGACAAGGATTGCACCCCAATCGTGTCCGACAAATACCGCTTTTTCGATCCCCAGGACATCCAGTAAACCGTTGTAATCTGAAGTAAGGTGGTGACAATCGTAGCCATCCACTGACTCTGGCTGGCTCGATCGACCATAGCCTCGCTGGTTGGGGACAATGACATGATACCCCTGCTCTACAAGCGCAGGGATCTGGTGACGCCAGCTGAAGGCATGCTCCGGCCAACCATGTGCCAGTACAACCGGTATGCCACCCTGCCCTGCCTGAAAAACTTCAAGCTCGACTTCTCCTACCTGAATCATTTCCGGTTTTGGAAAATCCAACA
>JABBBA010000279.1 GCA_018607685.1 K189A clade bacterium
CGAATTGATGATTCTGGGGACACAAACCAGTCTCGATACCGCGCCATTTATTCAGTCGAACACTCTTGACGCCCCAGATTTTAGGCCTGAATCACAAGAGCGGGTGCTATATCTCTCCGACCTGCCTTACCCGTCGCTACCTTTTAGGGAGACGGCTGATGCCACGGACATTCCGCGTAGTAACTTCTTAGCAAAGGCCCTTTGGGCCATGTACTGTCTCTATCCGACCAGCTGCGATGTTCAGTACGTTCGATCATCGTTGTGTTCGTCTTAAAGTCAAGAATCCTGCTTACTTGCACATTCGGTGGATTCTCAGGTTGCGTGTCGCAGAGATCCCTCGGCACGTTCTTCAAGGCCTCAATGAGACGTGGTTGTTCGAACCTGCTCAATTCGTCCGCCAGTTTTTTATTGTAGGCATCACGTTTGGGTGTGTCACTCGATGCGTTCTGCAACAATGGCTTCCCATCAACAGGGCAAAACTTTCTATTGGTGGTCGCTTCGAACCGGTGGCCGTCCGGGCAGACTAATTGATCGTTGGCGTACAGGACTGAAGGGAGAAAGAGTAGGCTCCAGGCAATGAGTAGCTTCATGCCAACAGCCTAACAAAAGTTTTACCCACGGTAGCACTATCACACTCGTCACCGGGCCATTTTGTCCTGTGGAGCAGAGCACACTTTTTGAGACACATCAGGCTTTGCGTCCCTGAATAATCCAGAGTGGATCGGCCTTTTCCGGTGACCGGTCAATAAACTCGATGTCAGACATGTCCGCCCGACGCATATATTCCATCACGAGTTGTATCCTGTCCCTGGCCGTAAGTTTCTGAAAGGCATAGATAGCCTTGGTGGGAAAGAGGCGATGGGACATTGAGATGATACATCGTCCGCCGGGTTGGAGGACACGCATTATTTCCTCGAAGACCTCAACGGGGCGTGTCAGGTACTGAATCGAAACGACAATCATAACGGCATCAAAATTAGCGTCAGGGAAGGGCAGGACAGGGTTTTCATTAAGATTATGGACGACGGCCTGGTCCAGACGCGGATTGGCATTCAATTCGTCCTGGTTCATACCAAGGCCGGTAACTTTTTTATAGCTGGAATCCTCCGGCAGGTGGCTGACCCACGAGGACATGAGGTCCAGGACCTCATCTTCTGCGGTCAGGGTTTCCTGGTAAAACCTCGTTATCTCGCTGATGGTGGCTTCATCGATGTGGTTCACCATGCGAGGAACCGAGTAGAAGGCTTCATCCGGGGATTCGTCCTGTCGCTTGAACAGGTGGTCTGGCAATGGGTCAGTCAATGTTTTTCGTCTGTTAGTTCTGTGTGGAGGTCCTAATGTAGCATCATGATGAGTAAGATTGATCGACAAATGAATAGAATTCCATCAATCACCATTTCAATAAACAGAGGTAGCGGTTAGAATTTCCGCCTTCACATGACTGGCGATAATTAAGGTGGGTCTAACCACCGGGAAGTGTGATTAAAGATTGAAGCCGTTCGCCTGGGCACCCACCACCAAACACGGGAGTCAGCCCATTGACCACATCAGAGACCAGTAATTTAGATATCCTGCAGCAACAAGACCCGGACGTATACGCCGCCCTCAAAGGCGAAGAACAGCGTCAGAAGTCCGGTATCGAACTCATTCCTTCGGAGAACTATACCTTTCCTGAGGTACTGGCCACCCTGGGCAGTGTGTTCACCAATAAATATTCAGAAGGTTACCCCGGACGCCGTTATTACGGCGGACAGCAATATACCGACCAGATTGAAACGCTGGCAAGGGACCGGGCAAAGGCGGTTTTTAAGTGTGAACACGCCAATGTTCAACCATTGTCTGGCTCTGCCATGAACCAGGCAGTTTATCTTGGATTGCTTGAACCGGGAGATACCATCATGGCGATGGATTTGTCCCACGGTGGTCACCTGACACACGGCGCACCGGTTTCCCACATGGGCAAGCTCTTCAATTTCGTGCGTTATGTCACTAATCCCGTTGATGGTTCTATTGACTACGATCAGGTTCGAAAAGACGCCCTTGAGCACAAACCCAAGATGGTGCTTTGCGGTTATACGTCTTATCCGCGAGATATCGACTACGAGAAATTCAAGGCCATCGCCGATGAAGTCGGTGCGATCACCATGACGGATGCGTCTCATTTTGGCGGGCTGGTAGCGGGTCAGTCGATGCGCAACCCCTTCGATTTCGGATTCGACATCGTAACGACGACGACTCATAAGTCCCTGCGCGGTCCACGCGGAGGAATGGTGCTCTGCAAGAAAGAATTTGCAAGCAAGATTGATAAGTCAGTCTTTCCTGGACTACAGGGGGGGCCCCATATGAACGCTATTGCTGGTATTGCGGTGACGCTCAAACGCGCCCAGACACAGGGGTTTAAGGATTACGCAGAGCAGGTGCTGGTTAACAGCAAAACCCTTGCGGATGAACTGATGCAGAGACAGGCCAGTCTGATCACGGGTGGTACAGATAATCATATGATGGTCGTCGATACGATGGCGAGCTACGGCCTTGATGGCCGGGTGGCTGAAGAAACCCTCGATAAAGTGAACATCACAACTAATAAACAGATCATTCCCGATGATCCGCTGCCGCCGCTGCGACCCAGTGGGATCAGGATCGGTACTCCGGCCGCGACTGCTCGCGGTATGAATGAGGCAGACATGAGACAACTGGGTGAGTGGATTGATCGCTGCCTGCGGTCACCGGAAGATGAAGCCGTGCTGGGTGAAATCCAGGGCGCAGTGGAAACCTTCTGCGAAAAGTTCCCGGTTCCCGGGCTCTAGTCAGTCAAAAAATGCCTGAATGCCTGATATTCGACCTGTTTGGAACGCTGGTCGAGTATGAGGTGGGGCGTACTTCGCAGGATTTCTCACTTTGCTATCAAAAGGCGATTGAGCTTGGTTGCGTAACGAGCAGCACGAACTTTGTCCTGGTGTGGGATACCGCTTTCCGCGAGATGGAGCAGCAGGTCGCGCCTGAAAATGGCGAGTTTCATATGCTCGATGTGTGTGATCTTGTCGTTAAGGAATTGGGGATCAATGCCTCCCCTCTGGAGAAGGAACAGCTGGTCAGTCGCTACATTGAAGGCTGGTCAGCGATGGTCACGCCAGTCCCGGGTGCAGCGGGTCTGCTGAAACGCCTGTCGAAGCATTATCGACTGGCGCTGATTTCCAATACACATTACCCGCCAATGGTGAGTAC
>JABBBA010000181.1 GCA_018607685.1 K189A clade bacterium
GACCACCTGCTCAGAAACAGCACCTTGCTGATACTATTGGGCATCTGTTTTCTTCCCGTGACCGATCGCCAAATGATCTGGCTGGACTACTCGACCATCGTTCTGTTTCTTGGTGCAAGCGCTGCCAGCTACGCTACTGCAAACCTGATGATTGCTCACACTAACCAACACCGACTCTGGTGGTCCTGATGGAAACAGCACTGATCGCATCAAACTTTCTACTCTGGCTGCTGGTCATCCTGTTACTGGTGATTGTCTTTGCCCTGGCTCGCCAGATCGGGGTTCTGCACGAACGTGTCGCCCCTGTGGGGGCACTCATGCCGATGAATGGCCCCAAGATAGGTGAACGTGTTGAGCCGATCAAAGCCCAGGCACTGGACGGCACTTCGATAACGATCGGAGACGGCATGGAGTGCAATACGTTGATCTACTTTCTCTCCCCGGGTTGCCCCGTGTGCAAATCACTGTTGCCCGTTGTCCAGGAGATCGAAAAACAGGAACCGGGTATCACCGTTCGTTACGCATCGGACGGTGAAACAGCTTCCGCACATGAACGATATGCAGCAGAACACGGCATACCCGTTTCCAACTACCTTCTATCAAGGGAACTCGGGATTTCGCTGGGCGTGAATAAATTGCCCTTTGCGGCGTTGATTAATCAGGACGGCGTGCTCCGGGCCAGGGGGCTCGTCAATAATCGTGAACACCTGGAAAGCCTGTTGGCCGCCGATGAGATGGACGTATCCAGCCTGCAGGAGTATCTTGGTTTGGCAGAGGAACCGAATCAACAATGAAGCCAGACGCTCTAATTCAACTAGTCGATAAGTGGGTTACTGCCAGAACAGTAAAATCCGCCCGGCGACATTCGCGTAGGCATTTCCTCTCCCGTCTGGGAAAAGTGATGGTTGGTATTGCACTGGTACCGGTTCTACCCGTTGCACGAGCTGCGGAAACCCGGCTCCCGCTTCCGGAAATCGGCGATCCAAAGGATTGTGATTACTGGCGCTATTGCGCTATTGATGGCTACCTCTGCAGTTGCTGCGGTGGCAGCGAATCAAAATGTCCTCCCGGAGCCGAACCATCCCCCGTCACATGGATTGGTACCTGCGAAAATCCGGCCGACGGCAAGCGCTACATCATTTCCTACAACGACTGCTGCGGCAAAGGGGATTGTGGACAGTGCTTCTGCAACCGGAATGAGGGTGACAAACCCGCTTACTATCCCCCGAAGAACAACGACATCAACTGGTGTGTCGGCACCAAAACCAACGCCTATCACTGTTCAACTGCAGTCGTGGTGGGTGTCGATGAGAGCTGATGCGCTGGACTCTCCGTTTCCTAACCCTGCTTTTCCTAACCTTGCTGTGTGCTATCGCCGCAGCTGATCCCAGAAGTCACTATATGATTCACTGTATGGGCTGCCACCTTGATGACGGCCGCGGCCTGCCGCCCGACATCCCCGCTTTCGATGATAAACTCGCCCTTCTCGCTACGTCTGAGAAAGGCAGGGAATATCTTGTGAGGGTACCTGGATCATCGCAATCTCCGATTGATGATGCAGCCCTTGCTGGTGTTCTTAACTGGATACTAGAGGAATACGCTGGAGAACCCGTGTACACGCCATTTCTGGAATCCGAAATCAGCCGTTATCGCCACAAACCACTCAGCAATCCTGCGCTCATGCGAGCTGAACTACTGGATGCTGCTGACTGATGGAACATTTTGGCCACAACACGGCATTTGTAGACCCTCTCAGTGTTGACGGGGTCGAAAAACGAACAATTTGGCAAACCGTCAAATCCATCCTCCCTTTTCTCTGGCCGAAACAACGCCGAGACATGCAGGCGCGTGTCGTCATTGCGATTGGCTGCCTGTTACTGGGAAGAACGGCGAATGTTTATGGCCCAATCGTTCTCAAGGACCTGATCGATGGACTGGAGTCACTGGTCCGAACTACCCAGTCGATTGAGATAACAGTTGATCCAAGCTCAGCCATCGCAGGATTAGTCAGTCTTGCGCTGATGTATGGTCTGATGGTTTTCCTGCCGGGGGCGTTGACTGAAATACGTTCGGCAGTGTTCACACCCGTCTCGGAGTTTGCTCAAAGAGTTATCGGGCTAAAGACTTTCAGCCATATCCACGACCTAAGCATGAGATTCCACCTGGACAGACGCACCGGCGGCTTGTCCCGGGCTATCGAGCGCGGCACCCGGGCGCTGCAACAAATCACGGGTTTGTTTGCCTTTAATATTGCACCAACGCTATTCGAGATCGGACTGGTTTCGGCATATCTGGCCGTTACCTACCCGATCAAGTATGTCTCGGTTATCCTCTTTGCTGTTGTGGGATATGTCGCTTTCACACTGATCTTTACTGAATGGCGTACCAAGTTCCGCCGCCAAATGGTCAGCGAGGAATCACGTGCCACATCGATTGGTGTCGACAGCCTGCTCAACTTTGAAACGGTTAAGTATTTCGGCAATGAAAAGTACGAGGCGGACCGATACAACGATGCCCTGCTGAAGTACATGGATGCGGCCGTCAAAAGCCAGGATACCCTCGGCATGCTCAATGCCGGCCAGCTGATCGCAAGGGTACTGTGCCAGGTGACGATTCTCGTTCTGGCGGTACAGGATCATGCCGCAGGCCAGCTATCGACCGGCGAAGTCGTCATGATCAATACCTTTATGCTGCAGCTGTTCATTCCACTTGGTTTCCTGGGCTCCTCCTACCGCATGATTCGCCAGGCGATGGTCGACATGGAATATATGTTTCAGCTGCTTGATTTAGCCCCCGAGATTCGTGATGACAAAGATGCCGCACCGCTTAAGGTTAACCAGGGTGAGGTTCAATTCAGGGATGTAGGTTTCGCCTATGAACGCGGACGCAGGGTGCTGCGTGATATCAACTTTTCCATCGATGAAGGACGAACCACTGCTGTTGTAGGCCCCAGCGGTGCTGGTAAATCCACCCTTTCACGACTGCTGTACCGATTCTATGACACCCAGGAAGGCAGCATTTTCATCGACGGCCAGGACATTACCCATGTCACCCAGGCCAGCCTCAGAAACACCATTGGTATTGTTCCACAGGACACAGTGCTGTTTAACGACACGATTCGATACAACATCCGGTACGGCAACCCATCCGCCACTGATGAGGAAGTCGAAAACGCAGCAAAACTCGCCAGTATCCACGAATTCATTACGTCCCTTCTTGACG
>JABBBA010000267.1 GCA_018607685.1 K189A clade bacterium
CCCAGTGGTGATGTGGCTGTATGCCCGTCGATCTGGCGCTCGCTCAAGCCCACCTTAAACTCACGGCCACCAACTTCAATGGTTGGCGGCGCATCAGAATAGGACTGAGTCAATCGAGTATCGATTGGGCCAAATGCCACACAGTTAACCGTGACGTTGTAGCGGCCCCATTCCTTGGCGAGTGTTTTGGTTAGCCCTAACACACCTGCCTTAGCCGCACTGTATGCGATCTGGGTAGCACCACCCGTGGTACCAGAGACCGAAGATATATTGACAACCTTCCGGCATCTGGCCTGGCCATCCCTTTCCATTTCTTTACTCGCCTGCGGCCTCAACCAGTTTGAGAATTCCCTGAGTATCCTGAAGGGAGCAGATAAGTGAACATCCAACATGGCCTGAAATTGCTCATCCGAATGATTGTGCATGGCGCCGTTCCAGATGTAGCCCGCGTTGTTAACGATGATGTCGATACCACCATAAGCATCAACAGCCCCCTGTATTAAGAGCCTGGGAAAATCCAGATCTGTCACGCTACCCGCAACAACCAAAGCTTCATATCCTGATTGTTGTATGAGCGAGACCGTTTCTTCGGCGACTTTCGGGTCCAGGTCATTGACGACAACCCGCGCACCGTCTTTTGCCAACATGAGCGCGGTTGCTCTTCCGACACCTCGCCCTGCCCCGGTAACAACAGCCACCTGCCCTTCAAGTTTACTCACGAATCAATTCTTCCCGATTTGGTTTTTGATATGGATCCCGATACGCCGGAAGTAACGGCGTCCTATTTACTGCGGGATACAATATAGTCGGCAATCCAGCCAAGCCCTTCAGCTTGTTCTCCAAAATAGGCCAACTGTTGCTGGGCCGCCGAAAGCTCCTGTTGCATCCGGTTTCGTGCTGACTCCAGACCCAACAAGCTGACAAAGGTCGATTTGTTGCTGGCGGCATCTGACCCCTGAGGCTTTCCAATCTGTTCCGTTGTGCCCTCAACATCCAGTAAGTCATCGCGGATCTGGAATGCCAGGCCTATATGATGACCGAAGCCCTCTAACCGGGCTGCTTCAACACCGCCGTTTCCTGTTGTCGCTACCACCGCTTCACTGGCGATCATCGAAAGGCTCGCTTCAATCAGGGCGCCGCTTTTCTGTCGGTGCATTTGTTCAAGGGAGCCGAGCGACAGCGCGCAGGTTTCCCCCTCAAGATCAGTAGACTGCCCTGCCACCATGCCGCTCGCCCCCGCCGCTCTTGATAGCAGGCGTACCCACTCAACAATCACAGATGGCTCAACCCCGGATTCGGCAAGCAGCTCGAATGCAAAGGTTAGTAGTGCGTCACCGACCAGGATGCCGGTCGCTTCATCAAACTGCTTATGGACCGTTGGTTCTCCTCGCCGGAGATCATCATCATCCATCGCCGGCAAATCATCGTGTACAAGGGAATAGATATGGACCAACTCGATCGCGGCCGCAGGATGATCTGCGATCGCCGTCGGTACACCGAGCAATTCTGCCGTTGCATAAACAATCAGGGGGCGGATCCTCTTTCCATCCGTGGCAATGGCATAACTAACGGCATCGCCTAACCGTCCCTGCAGCTTCTTTTTTCGGACAAAGTTCACGATGACCTGTTCTACTCGCGCCTTATACTCGGTGGCACGATCACTAAACCCGGTTTGATTGTTCTGGAAATCCATGGGTTTATGCTACCGGTTGCGCGCAACAGTTAACAGCGGTCCGCGACCGTGCCTGGTGAGAGTAATCCGCAGATGGTGTATCCTTCGCAGCGTCTTAAATGGGGTTGTCCCAACTTTTAGCTATCTCATGCGCCATTCAACCGCTACCGCCTCCGCCGCCGCAAACATCGCCCTCGTAAAATATTGGGGGAAAGCAAGCATTGGGAATAACCAGCCAGCGACAGGCTCTGTATCACTTGGCCTGGAAGACCTGAGAACAACCACTACCCTTGAATACGCGACGGGGGATCAGGATACGTTTGATACTGAACTGGACGACAAAGCCCGGCAAAGAGTAGTCCGATTCCTGGACCGGGTCCGGCACAACCATGAGATCACTCAGCGGCTACACATCAAGACCTCCAACAACTTCCCTACAGGAACGGGCCTGGCCTCAAGTGCTTCAGGTTTCGCAGCCTTAAGTCTCGCGTTCAACGCCCTGTTCAACCTGAAACTGGCTGGAAGCGATCTCTCACGCATGGCGAGATTAGGCTCCGGTTCTGCTGCCAGGTCAGTTTACGGCGGCATCGTCGAATTGATTCCGTCGGATGATGCCTATGCCATTCCGATAGTACCCGCAGAGGAATGGCCATTGGATGTAATCGTCGCGGTAACCGAAGAAGGCCCAAAAGCGATTGGATCAACCGACGCCATGATCCAGACGGCAAATACATCACCCTTCTATCGAAGCTGGCTGAGCTCTCACTCAGATGATATGACCTCCGCAAAGGAGGCCATCACCGACAAGGATTTTGAGAAGCTCGCGGAAACCAGTGAACACAATTGCCTGAAAATGCACGCCACTATGATGACGAGTGAGCCAGCTATTATTTACTGGCAACCGGCAACCGTTGCGCTCATGCACGAGGTTCGGGCACTCCGATCATCAGGTACGCCCGCATTCTTTACCATCGACGCAGGCGCCCAGGTCAAGATTGTCTGTTTACCCTCAGCGACTGACGCCATAAGACAGCAGCTGAAAATCATCACCGGATTAAAGCAAGTGATTGTAACCAGCCTGGGAGGTTCACCTTCGGTTACAACGTCATGAACGCATCAGCACCGGGGAAGCTCTTCCTGGTTGGTGAATATGCAGTTCTTGAAGGTGGTCCCGCTATCCTCGTGCCTGTGCAGCAAAGAGCAAAGGTTACGATCCAGGCTGCGAAGAAAAGCGAGGTCGTCAGCCACACTACAACGGTGGAAAAACGCTCGCTTGGGCAAGCGCTACAACAGCTTCCCCTTTTAAAGGCTTTGGTGACTGAACTCGATTGCCTGCAGCAGTTGGAAAACAAGACACTGAACCTTGATACCAGTGAGTTCTTTAGAGACGGCGTCAAACTCGGACTAGGGTCCAGCGCAGCGCTGACCGTTGCACTGGTAAAGTCATTCGAGCCCGGCGCAACCGTTCATGAACAGTTGGAGAAAGCTGTCAGATGTCATCTTGCATTCCAGAAAGGCATTGGCAGTGGAGCTGATAT
>JABBBA010000428.1 GCA_018607685.1 K189A clade bacterium
GTTAGCGGGATACCAACGCCTCGTAGACGACCATAAAGAGCCCTCAGCGTTACTCGTGTAACTGTTAGTGGGACCTATCAGCGGTTAGCGGGTTACAAAAGCTCAGTCGACGTCCATAGAAAGCGCCGATTTAAGATACTGCGCGCTTCTCTCATAATCACCATTCTGTGCAAGCAGCAAACCCAGCTTTTCATGGGCTTTGCGCGAACCACCCAGTTCGACTGAACGAGTAAAAGATTCTCGTGCCATATTGGGTTCGTTGGACAACTCATACAAACAACCCAGACAATAGTGAAGTGCCGGATCTCCGTCATGGAGTTTTAGCCAACCCTCCGCGGCTTTGCGCCGGGCCTTAAGCGTATCGAAGTCAGCGTCACCGTAAAGGGATACGTATTCGGAGTCCCAGGACCTTTTAATGGCTGAGCGTAATAGCGGCTCGGCATGTGCTTTGTAGCTGAGGCTTTTCACATACTGGGATAACACCTCGTGAGAAGCCCGAACACTGGGTCCAAGGGACTTTAATAATGCATTGAGTTCAACATCGTTTCCGACTTCAGCTCTTAGTCCGGTCAGGGCAACCTCCTTTTCGAAGGACTCGGTTTCTACCAGCTTTCTTAGCCCCGGCAATGCCGCCATTGAAACACGCCAGTCATCACTCATCTTGAGCGCCTGAAGCTTCAGCTCAGCGGCATATTGATTCAACTTGATTGAATCCAGCGCGGACAGGACAACGGCAGGGTCCCTGCGCCTAAGTGCAAGCTCGGCCGTAAGAACAGTCGCGGCACGAGACAGAGATGGGTCAACCTCAACCGCCTGCCGAAGATAGGTTTCACGTGCCTCGTCGTCGCCCTGATTATTGGCAGCCCTTGCCGCTGAAAGAAAATTTATTCCTTTAGCATCGCTATCAACGCCGGCGCCATCCAGGAACTTGCGAGCCCTGTCGAATTCGCCTTCGGCCAACAACATCAGCCCCTTTTGAGTCAGCCTGTTGGTCCTTGCTTCTTTCTTTGCTTCGCGCCATTCCCTGACGACGCCTCCACCATATCTAAACAGGTTAAATGATCGAAGTAACAGGTAACCGGTCAGAAACAGGCCAAGAAACAGGCCGACCAACACCCAGAGGCTAGTCTGCATTGAGTACCCGTCATAGGCCACAAGAACATAGCCCGGGTCTCTTGCGATCAGGGTCCCCAGATATCCAGCTACCGCAATGATAACCAGTAGAAGCAGCAGACCACGTCTCATTGGGGCTGCGCCTCTTTGAAACCAGCTAGCTGCGAGCGGGCTGCTTTCAGCGAACCAGCGATATCGGGTAAATCAGCCGACACCTGCGAAGCAGACAACCGGGTAATTGATTCAAGCATGGCAACGGTGCCTGGGCTATCGTCATCAAAGGAATCAGATACCCAAACCTGAGCTTCCCCAAGTGCACTCTGGAAGACTGCCGTATTGCCCTCCAAAAGCGCCATCTGCGCAATCTGCAACTTCAATACAAGATTCTGCCGCAGGAAATACTCTTCTTTTGGCGGCAGAATGCGCTTGATCTCTATTTCATTCCGGCGAAAGTCTACGAGGTGGGCAAGTTTGTTTCCGGCAAGCCGAATAAGTCCCAGAAAACGCGCGAGGTAACCGGCGCCATCGGGACCTGGATCAATCTGCGAAGTCGGCGCCTGGTAGGTTGGCAGCGTTCGGCTGAGCGATTGAACCTGCGAAACGAGGGCAGACAACTCAAGATAGATTCCCTGGGTATCCGGTGAGTTAACAGCCTTCAATGCCGCTATGTCCTGCGCAAGCGCCGCGCGCAGTCCATGCGCTGTAAGGCCATCGGTTTCCCGGATAATCTCATCAGCGGACTGCAATAGCTGTAACGCTGAGTTAGCATCCTGCTCCATCAGTACCCGCTGGTTCGCCATCCTGACAAGGTATTCAACTTCAGCGTACACCCAGTCCTGGGAACTGGTGCCCATTCGACTTTGAATTGTTGCTAACGACTCTGAAACGTCCGCCTGGAAGAGCTGCATCTGCTTCTCACCGGCCGCCAGTTGGGCACTCATTTGAGCGCTGTTCTCTGCCATGCCGCGTTCAATATTTTGCAGATCATTACCGAGGGTTCTAACACCAGCTTCAGCCTGCGCAACGCGCGCCGGTAATGGATCAACCTGCACAGCCGACTGCTTCTCTTTGTAGATTTCATAAGCCGGCCACGAAGCGACTCCAATGGCAACCAGCGCGAGCAGTATCGCGAGAACACTTCCAATTCCCCCACCGGAAGACTTTTTCACTGGTGCCTCAGCTTGAGACCGGCGGGATTCAATCTGCTCAAAAGCCTCTTCAAGCTTTTCATCTACGGGTTCAGTTGTTTGATCACTCATTAGCGTTACCAGATGTATTTACTGCCTTCATCACCGCATCATACAACGCTTCATCGGAAGCTCCACCTGCATTCGTCACCCCCCGGAAAACACGAGCGCGGGCTATTTCCTCCAGGCGAGATGAAGGTACAACTGCGTGGTATTCAGGCAACCTGTCACCGGCAAGCGAAACAAAGTTCTCCAGGATTTCTGCACTGGTCAGTATAACGACTGACGGGGTTACCAGATCAGAAAAATCATGCTGAATCAGCTCGCGGCGGTACGTCTCCAGATAGGTCACCGATGCACCAGATCTACCGAGGGATTGACCAAGCAGTTCCCGGCCACCGGTCCCGCGAACAATCAGGATTTGTTTACCTGCGACATCCTGCAGACCAGCCAGCGCCAAAAGCCCCTCGCTACCGGCCAGCGTTGGAAATGAGGCGACCACCCCGGCCTGTTTAAGTGCCTCCGCGGTACCCGATCCAACCGAGAACCATTCCAGAGACAACGGCCATTGCGGCCAATAGTTTTCCAGGACGGGTATACCAAATCGAACACTGCTTTTACTCACAAAGATGATCTTGTCGTAACGATCAAGATCCAAGGCAATTCGTTTCATTTCCGGGTCGATCGATTTTTCGATCAGTTCTATTAAGGGGCGAACAATCGGGGAGAGTCCTTCGAGACGAAGCAAATCCGCCAGTGATTCATTCTCACCGGGAGGACGTGTAAGCAGTATGGTTTTCAAATGCATCGATGCCGACCATTTAAGTCAGTGTTTAGTGTGCCGCCATCAAACCTGCAGCGCCCCTGGCTAACAGGTTATTACCTAGTTTCTCTGCGAGCGAGTCAGCATCGTCAAGGTTTCCAGCCACCTGCTCCCTGATGATTACTTTACCGTCCAGATCAGATAGGAACGAGTTCAACTGGAACTCACCTGCCCTGGGCTCAGCATACACGGCGACCGGCAGGTTACATGTTGCACCCAGCAGCTGCGTTACCTTACGCTCAGCCGTAACGCAGGTCCGGGTGAGAGAGTGATTAATGGATTCCACAAGCCCCGCCACAAAAGCATCGTCCGAACGGCTCTCTATGCCAACGGCTCCCTGTCCTGCAGCAGGGATACAGATATCGGTGGCTATAGCTTCACGCACACGGTCTGAGAATCCAAGGCGGGTTAACCCGGCAACGGCGAGAATAACCGCTTCATACTCACCTTCATCCAGCTTCCGTAATCGAGTATCAACATTTCCCCTGAGTTCGACAAACTCAAGTCCCGGATAGGTAAGCTCCAGCTGCCTGACACGACGCAAGCTGGAGGACCCTACCCTTGAACCATTCGGTAAATCAGCGAGTGATTCAAAGGCGTTGGAGACAAAGGCGTCCTGTGGGCTCGCCCGTTCAACAATAGACGTAATCGCAAGGCCCTCCGGTAACTCACCCGGCACATCTTTCATGGAGTGAACCGCAATATCTGCGGAACCATCAAGGAGTGCGGTTTCCAGTTCTTTGACGAACACGCCTTTGCCACCCATCTGGCTAAGCGGGGAAGTTTTATTCCTGTCACCCAGCGTGGTCATGCCAACAATTTCACACTGCAGATCGGCGTGCGCAGACTCAAGCAGGCCTTTAATGTGATTGGCCTGCCACAGCGCCAGTGCACTTTGGCGTGTAGCGATTCGAAGTTTTTCCATGTTGTAGTTATAACCAGCGACTATTCCAGCCGCCCACATTAATGAGTTGAAGATCATCAATCAACGAGGGGAGGTAAGCTGATCAAAATTAGTGAGTCCGGAACACTGGATCAACACCAAAAAAAAGGCGGCAATAGCCGCCTTATCTATCCGGATTGATTTACTAGAGCGTCTGTACCAGCCTGCGCAGGCCGGAAACATGCCTCCTGCTGACATCCAATCGCTCATCAACACCTCGCATTCTGACCTGGTAGTGTCCGGAAGGGTCTCGTTCCAACCCTTCAAGATGATCCATCATCACCAGCGCATTCCGGTGAATACGTACGACCCGATCACCAAACTCTGTTTCAAGATCGCGAAGGGTATCGTCAATCAGCACCTCTCCACTTTCATGGCGTACGGTAACGTACTTATGGTCTGCCTGGAAAAACTTCACCTCCGTCAGGGGAATCAATTCGATGCCCCGCCGCGTCTTGGCGCTAATATGCGTTCTCGAGCGCGCATCGGAGGTTTCGTCTTTCCCCATCATCGCCTCCATCTGCACCTTGTTGACCGTCGACACCTTGCCGAGGGCTTCGGCGAGCGCGTCCCGGCGAACAGGTTTCATCAGGTAACCTGAAGCATTGACATTGAACGCTTCCACCGCGTGCTCACCAAAAGCAGTACAAAATATGACCGCCGGCGGATTCGCCAGGGTGGCAAGCTGTTTACCGGCTTCCAAACCGTCAATGCCCGGCATGCGGATATCCAGCAACACAATATCCGGTTCCAGTTTGATTGCCTGCCTGATTGCATCGTCTCCGTTTTCTGCGACCCCTGAGACTTCATAGTCATCAAGAATTTCTAACATTCTCACCAGCCTTTCCCTTGCCAGCTTCTCATCGTCAACCACCAATACTTTCATGGGTCATGACCTCTTTTTTGCTAATACGCCAACATTGTCGTTGGCTTTTGGGGCTTTGATCAAGCCAGGAACTTCAAAACCCAACGCGAAATCCTGCCATCAGGGGAAAATTACTCCTTTCCAGTAACAAAACTGCGACGTAGCGCACGTTTTGGAGATAAAAGTCGCCATTTTCAGTTCTCGACCGGGTAAATCAGTCGTGTGGAAAACAAACCTTCAGACATTTCGGTCGTCAACAGCGCATTTGGCCCATAGATTGCGGTCATTCGATTCCGAATATTCTCGATAGCCATCCGGTTGCCCTGCTCATGCTCATAGGGCGTGTCAGGCATTGGATTGATGATTTCAATCTGCACCTGTTGTCCAGCCAACTCAATCGAAACCGTGACAGTCCCTCCCCCGGGTAATGGCTGGATGCCATGGTAGATCGAGTTTTCCAGCAAAGGCTGCAACGTGAGGAGGGGGATCCTTATGGCATCAGTATCGACATTTACATTCCATTGCACCACAAGGCGATCATCCAGGCGCAGGCTCTCGATATGCACATATTTTTCACACAGGTCCAATTCCTGCGCCAGGGGAACCGGCCCACTGGTCGAGTCGTTGAGACTCGCCCGAAACAGACTCGACAGGTCTTCTACCACTTCCTCTGCCAGGTCCGGATCAATGCTGATCAGACTGGCAATGATGTTCATGCTGTTAAACAGGAAGTGGGGCCTGATTCTGGATTGCAGAGCCTGGATGCGAGAGGTCAGCTCTGCCTGCTCCTTTGATCTGAATTGATGGGACAGAAAAAAGTACCTGAAAGCTATCCCCGTCATGATCATAGCGATCAGGAGGTTGCGCACGACACGACCCCACCCTGGCTCTGTCACCGGCCCTACACCCTCTAGCACCATCTCTGCCACCAGGCTGAACAGGAAGGTCAGCAATAAGATCAGACCATAGGCAATGCCGGTTGCCTTCAGCACAGACATTCTCATCAACCACGGACGAATGTTACAAAGGAGTGCTGCGGAACTCAGCACAAGCCATTGAATAAACAATGAGGCAAGCCCAAGTGCGAGCCAATCAAAATCAAAGAAGCGGGAAGTAAAAAGTATCTGAACGAACACCAGTAGTTCAGACACCAGCACCAGAAAAAGAATACTTTGAGCCTGGCAAAGGTCAGGCAGGAAGAAATCTGTCTCCGGTGTTTCTGCTGCTGTTTCTTTGTTTTCAGTCATGTTTTTTATGTTCGCCTGCTCAACTTTGGTATCCCACAATCCTCAACAGGTCCCATTCAGAGAGTGCCGAGTAAGGCTCAGGGCTGTTTATGTTCGTCTCCTCAACATTTGTATCCCGCTATCCTCAACAGGTCCCATTTAGGTGGTGCCAAGTAGCGCTCAGGGCTGTTCATGTTCGTCCGCTAAACATTTGTATCTCGCTATCCTCAACAGGTCCCAATACCAGGGTTGTAAGTATGCCTCTACCTGGAACCTTGCTGCTATAATTGCCGCTCTTAAAAAACCGGGTCGGTTCGTTGACTGATAAAACTACAAAACTCTGGGATGGCAGATTCACCGAAGCAACGGACGCCTTCGTGGAATCGTTCACAGCCTCTATCGAATTTGATCATGTGTTGGCACTTTATGACATAGAAGGCTCAATTGCTCATGCCACCATGTTGCAGTCCGTTGGCATCATCACTGACAACGAGCTAGGCGCCATGGTTGAAGGGCTCAAGGGCATCGCAGAGGACATCAAGCAGGGCACCATGGAATGGTCGATCAGTCTTGAAGATGTACATATGAACATTGAAAGCGCCCTGACCAACAGAATTGGCGAGGTCGGGAAGAAACTGCACACCGGGCGCTCGAGAAATGACCAGGTAGCAACAGATATCAGACTGTACCTGCGCGATGCTATCGACACCATTCTGCAGAAGATGCAGGACCTGCAACGCGGGATTCTTGACCTGGCAGCCGGTGAAACGGAAACGATCATGCCGGGCCTGACCCATCTGCAGGTTGCACAGCCGATCTCCTTTGCCCATCACCTGATGGCCTGGTTCGAGATGGTCAACCGCGATATCGAGCGCATGCAGGATTGCCGAAAACGCGTAAACTCCATGCCACTCGGCTCCGCCGCGCTCGCCGGAACAACTTATCCCATTGACCGAGCCATGACCGCAAAGCTGCTTGGGTTCGACCAGATCGCAGCTAACTCCCTGGATGCAGTCAGCGACCGGGATTTCGCAATAGAGTTCTGCGCAGCCTCGAGCATCTTGTTAATGCACCTGTCCCGATGGGCAGAAGAGATGATCCTTTGGACGTCCCCTCAGTTCGGGTTCATTTCCCTCCCGGATCGATTTTGCACCGGCTCATCGATCATGCCGCAGAAAAAGAACCCCGATGTCCCTGAGCTTGTCAGGGGTAAGACGGGACGAGTTTTTGGTTCACTTATATCACTGCTCACCGTAATGAAAGGCCAGCCTCTCGCTTATAACAAGGACAATCAGGAAGACAAGGAACCGCTGTTCGATACCGTCAACACCGTCCTGGATTGTCTGACAGCTTTCTCCGACATGATCCCGGCGATAGAACCACAGCGCGCACAAATGCGCCTTGCAACATTAAAAGGTTTTGCGACTGCGACAGACCTTGCTGATTACCTGGTCAAAAAGGGATTACCTTTCAGAGATGCTCATGATGTCGTTGGTCGACTGGTTGGACTCGGACTGGAACAAGGCCTGGACCTGTCCGAGATGTCTCTCGAAACGTTCACTTCAATGTCGAGTCTGATCGAAAAGGATGTCTTTGACGTATTGACCCTTGAGGGTTCTCTTGCGGCCAGAAACCATATCGGTGGCACTGCGCCAACACAGGTTAAGGCAGCAATCGAGCGGGCAAGGTCCAGACTAAGCTGATCGTTCTAGAATAGCGACACGCCTGCCTGCTCTGTAAACACTCTGTTTAGCAGCTGTTCCAGACTCTCGTCTGTCGTATCGCAGTGCCAACCATCGTCTGACCTTTTCAGGTGAAAGCCCCCGGACCTCGCAGCGACCCAGACCTCATGGTTGGCAATCTGTCGGCTCAGGATGATGCTGGAACCACTATCCAGCGTAAATGCCAGGACGCCACCGGAGGCATCAATATCGACATCAAGTTCGAGCTCATCCACTCGATCTTCTATACGGACGAATTCGTCATCCACAATTTCCTGAAACTCACTGTCATCCAAGGGAAAGGTTCCTCTATCTGATTTACGGGTTTAGTCCGGGTTTAGCCAAGGTTTATCCCGGGTAAATTTGGGTGGTTCTCGATTCTATCGAGCTCAAGTATACTGCACACCCCCAAGGTTTGATTGACATGACATGCGTATTGCAACGCTGATAATAGCCCTCGTATTGCTACCGGCCTGCGGCCAGAAAGGACCTCTTTACCTGCCACAGGATAAAGACCCCGAGGTTTCATCGAGCGTGCAAGAAAGCAATGATCTCCATATCGCTGAAAACTCAAACCAACCCCTACCACATCAGGAAAAATAGTCGTGTTACACCGCATTGACGGTGATCTCCACATGGAGCAAGTGTCGCTTCGAGAGATTGCTGAGATCTATGGCACACCTTGTTTCGTTTACTCAGAAGGCGCCATTACGTCTGCCTATCAGTCCTTCCACGATGCGTTCTCCATGCATCCGCACCGGATCTGCTACGCCGTAAAAGCCAATTCCAACCTGGCCATTCTGCAGACCCTTGCTACTCTCGGTTCCGGTTTCGATATCGTTTCCGGCGGTGAACTCGCACGAGTGCTGAAAGCAGGTGGCGACCCTGGTTCAGTCGTTTTTTCGGGCGTTGGCAAGCAGGATTGGGAGATTCTAAGTGCCCTGGAACATCAAATTGGCTGCTTCAATGTTGAGTCCGCTTCAGAACTGCACAGGATTGCTCGGCTCGCGGCTGGCGTAAACGCTATTGCGCCGATCTCCATCCGGGTCAATCCGGATGTCGACCCGAACACCCATCCCTATATCGCCACCGGGATGAAAGAAAACAAATTCGGTGTCTCAGTAGACGAGGCGATAACGCTTTATCAGGAAGCAACGGGACTGAGCTCGCTAAAAATCGTGGGTATCGACTGTCACATTGGCTCCCAGATCACAGAGCTCCGACCCTTTCTGGATGCACTAACCCGAGTACTTTCTCTGGTCGATGAACTTGAAGCACAGGCCATTACACTGCAACACATCGATCTGGGCGGCGGCATCGGCGTTCAGTACCGGGACGAAGTCCCTATCGAAATTGGTGATTTCGCCAGCGCTATTGGACAGGCCATGAGCGGTCGGCCGCAGTCCCTGATGTTTGAGCCGGGACGGATGATCGTAGCCAATGCCGGTGTGTTGCTAACCACCGTGAATACGCTGAAAGGTAACGACGAGAAGAACTTCGCGGTAGTCGATGCCGCCATGAACGATTTGATACGTCCAGCACTCTACAGCGCCTGGCAGGAAGTAACCCCGGTAACACTCAAAGAAGACGGTGCAGTCCCTGAAAGCAACTGGGATATCGTTGGGCCCGTCTGTGAAACGGGCGATTTCCTGGCCAAAGACCGGATGCTTTCTTTGGAGGAAGACGACCTGTTGGCTATATTGTCAGCCGGCGCCTATGGATTTGTCATGAGCTCAAACTACAATTCCCGGCCGAGGTCCGCCGAGGTGCTGGTTTCGGGTAGCCAGCATTATTGCGTTCGCAAACGGGAATCGATTGAAGATCTGTTCGCCCTGGAATCACTGAAGCCCGTCTCTTAAGTTGCATTGCCGGTTTGCCAGAGTAAATTAGAAAAATGTTACTACGATTCACCAAAATGCACGGCCTTGGGAACGACTTTATGATGGTCGATCTCATCTCCCAGCGTGTCACGCTAGATCCTGAGCTCATCAGGGGACTGTCCGATCGACGGTTTGGAGTTGGATTCGACCAGTTGCTGACGGTTCGACCACCGGCCAGACCAGACAGCGATTTCCGCTATACCATTTACAATGCAGATGGCAGCGAAGCGGAACAATGCGGCAACGGGGCGCGCTGTTTTCTGCGCTTTGTAAGAGACGAGGGCCTCACCACTAAATCTACTATCAGACTGGAAACCAGCAACGGCAATATAACCTGCAAGCTGGAGAAAGACGGCAATGTCACTGTGGACATGGGCCAACCGGCACTGCAACCCGGCAGGATTCCTTTCGTAGCAGACAGCCCACAAATTAATTACGACCTGTCTCTTGCACCGGAATGTCCGGATGTCTTTTCGATATCGGCAGTGAATGTGGGTAACCCCCATGCGGTCATCACTGTACCTAGCGTTGATAGCGCACCTGTCCAGGAAGTGGGTCCACTTATAGAGCACCACTCTCGATTTCCTGAGGGTGTTAATGTGGGCTTCATGGAAATCATGTCCAGAAAACGAATACGGCTTCGAGTCTTTGAGCGAGGCGTTGGAGAAACCAAGGCTTGCGGTACCGGGGCCTGCGCAGCCGTTGTCGCCGGAAGACTGCAGGGTGTTCTGGATGATACTGTGGACGTGGAACTAACAGGCGGCCATCTCAGCGTAACCTGGGCTGGCGACAATGACACAATCAAGATGACCGGCCCCGCATGCAAGGTTTATGAAGGCCGATTACAAGTATGAGTACCTATATTCTATGAGCAGAGAACGGAGCAGTGAACTGATCGATAAGGACGTCGCCGCCTATCTACTGGCAAATCCCGATTTTTTTGTCGACAGGGACAGCCTGTTACTAAAGATCCAGGTTCCTCACAAAAGCAAAGGCACCATCTCTCTGGTAGAGAAGCAACTGGATGTCATCCGGGCTCGGCAAAAAGAAACGCGCAGACAACTCAAGGAGTTTGTTGAGAATGCAGAACGCAACAAGGAAATATTTGATAAGAGCAGCAAGTTAATACTCAGCCTGATAGCAGCGAAACGCAGTTCTGAATTCTTCGCCGCGCTCGAGAAAGGACTTAAACGAGATTTTGGGTGCAAGGCAAACTCACTGGTCGTTTTTGGAAAACCAAAACAGATTAACCACTTCACCTCACGTCTTTCTGCGGAATCTGCAAGAAAATACGTTGGCGGCCTGATGCGAAGCAAGGTACCTACACTTGGGGTATTGCGACCCAGAGAGCAGGATTTCCTGTTTCGGCACCAGAGCGATAAAGTTAAATCAGCCGCTGTTCTAACCATCCGTGATAAAAACAAGTACCTTGGTATGCTGGCAATCGGCAGCACTAACGTCGAGTATTTCACGCAGGATATGGATACCCTCTTTATAAGCTTCATCGCCGAGACCCTGGGAAAACTGTTACCACGACATTTGCCGAGGTAACTGATGACCGCGGATGATCAACTTCAACCGCCAATCGCAGCATTCATCGCGCATCTTTCAGATGAGCGACAGTTATCCCCCCATACTGTTGATGGTTATACAAGAGACCTAACGGCACTGCACCAGGACCTTCACGACCAGGGTATTACTGACTGGCAAGACGTAAGCGCCCATCACATCCGCACCCATATCGGCGCCGGGCAAAGACAGGGCCGTTCGGGAAAGACGTTGCAAAGACGACTTTCCGCGACCCGTACCTTCTTTAATTATCTGGCACGGGAAGGTGTCTGCACGACAAATCCCGCCATGGAATTTTCCGCGCCCAAACCCGGCTCACGCCTGCCCGTCACCATGGATACTGACCAGGTAAGCCAGTTGCTTGAGATCAATACGACCGACTGGCATGGCTTGCGGGACAGGGCGATTTTGGAGCTGTTCTATTCGTCAGGTTTGCGCCTCGCTGAGCTGGTTGGAAGTAACCTGGATGACATTTCATTTGATGACAGTTCAATTAAGGTGCGAGGCAAGGGCAGCAAGGAAAGACTATTGCCCGTTGGCTCAAAGGCAATTAGCGCTATCAACAGCTGGTTGAAGGTTCGTGATCAACTTCCAAAGGGCAAGATTGTGGACGAGTCAGCGCTCTTCCTTAGTGAAAGGGGTAAACGAATAAGTCCCCGGAATGTTCAGGAAAGAGTCAAAAGGTGGTGCGTTCGCCTGGGTATCTCCGGTCGTGTTCACCCGCATACACTCAGGCATTCCTTCGCCAGCCATCTTCTCGAATCAAGCCAGGACCTTCGCGCAGTCCAGGAGCTACTGGGTCACGCTGACATCGCAACCACTCAGATTTATACGCACCTGGACTTCCAACACCTGGCGGATGTCTACGACAAGTCTCATCCAAGGGCTCAAAAGGTCCCGGACAAATGATCCGCGTTATCGCCTTCGATCTGGACGATACGCTCTGGGATGTTCATCCCGTTATTGTGCGGGCTGAAGCAATCCTGGCTGAATGGCTGGAGAAAGAGGTCCCGGGATATCAGTACGAACAGTCAAAACTACTACCGATTAGGAAAGCCCTGCTTAGTGAAGACCCCACCCTGATGCATAGACTCACAGCTTTCAGGCAACGACTTATTGAAACATCTCTGATGTCGCACCTTGATGAACCAAATGCCGCCTCTCACGCTGAAGGTGCCATGGAAGTCTTTCTTACCGCACGAAACGAAGTAGAGTTTTTTGAAGGTGCCCTGGATACACTAAAGAACATTGCCCAGAACTTTCAATTGGGTGCGATAACAAACGGCAACGCGGACATTTACAGGCTCGGATTGAATGACTGTTTCAGCTTTGCTTTTTCTGCTGAACAGGTTGGAGCTCCCAAACCGGCACCGGACCTGTTCCATGCGGCTCTGGCACATACAGGCTGTGAACCGGCACAGATGATCTATGTCGGCGATGATCCTGTTAAGGATGTAGATGCAGCCAACGCAGTAGGGCTGCACACTATCTGGATGAGATCAAAGGACAAACCAGACAAGGGTGAATCGAATCCAGACGAGACGATCGACGATATACGGGCACTACCTGATGCAATCAGGAAGCTTGTTGATCGTTAAAGGTCGAAATAAAGCGCTTAACCACGTCTACATTTCCGTCAAGCAACGTCTTTCGCTCTGGCAGGCCTTTTAGCAACTCAAGTGTTGGATGACTTACATCGATATTGGGAATTGCCTGTTGAATAATGTCATCAAACTTGGCTGGGTGTGCCGTCGCCAGGCAGACAAGCGGCACCTCGGGATTACGTTTAGCCAAACCAATTTCAACGCCAACAGCTGTATGGGGGTCAAGAAGGTAACCGAGCTCTTTGTAGATTTTGGCAATCGTTGCAACCGTGTCTTCATCGGACACCTTTCCTGACGCAAAAGCAGTATCGAAGTTCAGCGTGTTGAAGTTGGTTGTCGCCACACCTTTGTTTGAAAAATCCCCCATGAATTTTTTGACTTTTTCCGACGCCTGCCCAAATTCAAAATAGAGGTACCGCTCAAAATTACTGGCAACCTGAATGTCCATCGCCGGGCTATGGGAGAAATGAACCTCACCCCTCTCATATCGACCGGTGGTGAAAAAACGATGCAGGATGTCATTCTGGTTGGTTGCCAGAATCAGCGTATCAATCGGCAACCCCATGCGACGCGCAATATAACCCGCAAATATATTTCCAAAGTTGCCCGTTGGCACAGCCACCTGAAACCGCTCCGGCGATCCTAACTGCACGTAAGCTGAGAAGTAGTAAACTACCTGAGCTAGAACCCGGGCCCAGTTAACTGAGTTCACCGCGCCAAGGTCGTAGGCATCCTTGAAGGGTAGATCGTTAAAAATTGTCTTCAGGATCAGCTGGCAGTCATCAAAGCTTCCCTCAATGGCCATATTTTGAACGTTGTCGTCCAAAACAGTCGTCATCTGTTTTTCCTGGAGTGCACTCGTTCTGCCTTCCGGGAACATGATGAAAATATTGATATTCTGTTTGCCGCGAACGCCCGCAATCGCCGCGCTCCCGGTATCTCCGCTGGTGGCGCCGAGGATATTCAGCCGGCCGCCGCGTTTACTCAGCACATACTCAAAGATATTGCCTAAAAACTGGAGCGCCACATCCTTGAAAGCAAGCGTTGGACCATGAAAAAGCTCAAGGACATGGAAGTCACCGACCGTGACCAGCGGCGTTACCTCTGGATCATCAAAGGTCTCATAGCTACGCTCAATAATTGATCGCAGGTCATCGGCAGGAATGTCGTCAATAAAGTGTCCCATGACATAAGCGGCTAGATCCACATATCCCTTTCCCGCTAACTGGGCCAGGTCTTTACTAACGTCTGGAATCGTTTCCGGCACCAGCAAACCGCCATCATCAGCCAGCCCCATCATCACGGCATCAGAAAAAGATAAGCCTTGAACTCCACCACGTGTACTCACGTATCGCATACTGACTCCATGGGGTCATGCAAATGGTGGGCATTATAGAGAAATTTTGTCGTTCGGGGACCCGAAAAACAAAGGGATTATGGGGGCGGTATAAACCGACCCCATAAAACGTCAAACCAATGCGTTAGACCGCTTCTTCACCGGTTTCGCCGGTCCGAATTCGGATCACGTCATCCAGCGTACTGATGAAAATCTTGCCATCACCGACTTTACCGGTATTGGCTGCGCCTGAGATGGCCTCAATGACCGCATCAAGATTCTCATCGGCGATAGCAACTTCGATTTTTACCTTGGGTAAAAAGTCGACAACATACTCCGCCCCACGATAGAGCTCCGTATGACCTTTTTGTCGGCCGAAACCTTTAACTTCTGTCACCGTCATGCCCTGCACGGAGATTTCCGACAGCGCTTCACGGACGTCATCAAGTTTGAAGGGCTTTATAATTGCAGAGACTAGTTTCATTAATTTTCTCCTTGCACAGCTTTACCTAGAACTTAGGCAATTTAACGAATTTACAGAGCTGATTATAGTCCCATTCGTGGCCCAGGGGCCTTATAAAGCCTTGCGAATGGTCAACCATAGGTCACTCCGTGTCATCAATTTGGATCGCACAAGCTCGGTGTTAGTTAGTCCCATTGCTATCAATAGCATCAAATAGCTGGGGTCCAACAACACTGATCTTTTAGTGCAGATCATATGGTGTCGACGTATATACAGCACTGACTGTGCCAACTTGAAAAAAAGACCGTAAAACAAGAGGTTAGTGAGTTTTAGCCCGGCGGAGACGTGTCGCCCGCACAAGTATGGTGCAATAGGGCGGCCAGTGACGCCAGCCTCCGCACCAAGTTCGTGCGGCATTGCTAGCCATCTTCTTACAACTCAAGCGGTATATAACGCAATGTTGAATTATACCAAATGCGCAACAATTAGTTGATGACAGTCGCGACCACTTTCTCCAGCGCAGAACTCGGTATTGATGCACCATTGGTCACCGTTGAAGCAGATGTATCCTCTGGTTTACCCAAAACGCTGATTGTTGGACTCGCCGAAACCGCGGTGAGGGAAAGCAAAGATCGTGTAAAGGCTGCGATCAAGGCCAGCGGCTTCGACTATCCCTCAAGAAGGATAACCGTCAACCTCGCGCCCGCAGACTTACCCAAGTCCACGGGTCGATATGATCTGGCGATAGCGGTCTCAATTCTCGCTGCGTCAAACCAGATTCCACCGGAGTGCATCGACAGCTATGAGTTTCTGGGGGAGCTCTCACTGACTGGAGCACTCCGCGAAGTTCGCGGGATACTACCAACTGCCCTCCGAAACAAAGGCCAGGGACGAAGGCTTATAGTGCCGGACGTTTGCGGGTTTGAGGCTGCCCTGGCTGAATCAAAGGATCTTTACGTTGCCTCCAGCCTTCACGAGGTTTTGGCACATCTGGCCACGGGACAACCGCTTGGAAGACCTGGACAATGGCACGCGGAAGAGGATAACAGTGAGACACGCTCAATAGCGGATGTGAAAGGCCAGGCATCTGCCAAACGAGCACTGGCGATCGCCGCCGCTGGTCGTCACAACCTGTTGATGATTGGACCACCCGGAACCGGCAAGACCATGCTTGCCAGCCGACTCCCCACACTGATACCCCGGATGACCCTGGAAGAATCCTTGCAGGTAGCCTCCATCGCATCTGTTTCACGACAACAATTCGAGTATAGACATTGGCGACAACGGCCCTTTCGCACACCTCACCACACCACGAGCGCCGTCGCCATGGTTGGCGGCAGCAGCCCACCAAAACCAGGCGAGATATCCCTCGCCCACAATGGCGTGCTATTTCTGGATGAGGTTCCGGAGTACTCACGGCAAGTACTGGAGGTGTTACGAGAACCTCTTGAATCAGGCGAGATATGGATCAGCAGGGCAGCGCAACAGGTGAGGTATCCCGCACATTTTCAGCTAATTGCGGCGATGAACCCCTGCCCCTGTGGTTACTTCGGTGATGACACCAGGGAGTGCGATTGTTCCGCACAGCAGATACATCGTTACAGGTCGCGCCTATCTGGACCATTGCTGGACCGAATAGACCTACACATCGAAGTGCCACCCCTGCCGGCAGGTACCTTGAGCGATGAGACCACGGACAAGTCAAAGGCCGGAGAGCTGAAGTTAACGATTGCGAAGACAAGAACCTTAATGTTGGAGCGTCAGGGAATGCTGAACAGCGAGCTGACTAACCGGCAGATCACCAGGCACTGTCCGCTGTCACAAGCCGATAGCCGGGTTCTCGATGAAGCCGTAAACAAACTTGGGATATCTGCCCGAGGTTACTTCAAGATTCTAAAGGTGGCGCGCACCATTGCGGACTTGTCTGAACACAAGCGCATAGGGACACCTCATTTAGTTGAGGCAATTGGATATCGAAAACTGGATCGGTCACCCTGACGAGCGACCCTCATCTGGTACCTTATTTAGCCGCGTCTACCATATAGTCAACCAGCGCCCGCAGGTCATCATCGCTACAGCTAAAACACATGCCTTTTTGCGGCATCGCCGGCGGCAATCCATTGATAGTACTGGAATACAAAGTATCCATGCCTTTTTCTAGCCTGGGAGCCCAGGCCGCAACATCACCAAATTTCGGAGCGCCTGCGACACCTGCATTGTGACAAGTAGCACAGCTTTTGTTGAAGTTGGATTCAACGCTGGCGCCACCGGCGACAACAACCGCTGTTGCGGCACTTGCAGAGGCACAATCAGCACCTTCGATGCAGACCTCACCAACCTTCTTGATTCTTTCGGAAATATCACCAGTACTGGCAATGGCCAGGCCTGCGATCATGATACAAATCAGGGATACCAGTAATTTAAACTTACTCACGACATATACTCACTATCAATACGGCGGCCATTATACCCAACCGGTGGCTGTTGACTACCTGAACAAGGAACATGTGCTGTTAGCTCTTGCCGCCCCAGTTCGACTCTTCGCTATCTCGGTTGGAGCTGAACTGGAACACACTGGACGTACCAGCCTCTATAACGGATTGCTCGGATACCAGCGTTAGCATTGCTTGCTCCCGGAATTCTGCCAGGGCGTCAGCGCCTACGTTGACCATAGTAGACCGCAGCTTATACAAAGTCGTTTTCAGCACTTCGGCGACACTGCCAACGAGCGGCACATAGGCATCCACGCCCTCTTCAAAGACCATTTCGCTGGAGGACATATCATCTCCGTATCGCTGCCAGTTCTGGGCGCGATTCGTCCCTTCTCCCCAGTAAGGCTTGTACATCTGCCCATTAATTGAAGTCTTTGGCGTTGGACTTTCTTCTGTCATCGCGAAATACCGGCCCATCATGACAAAATCAGCCCCCATCGCCAGCGCAATGACAATCTGCGTATCGTTTGCAAGCCCACCATCAGAACAGATCGGGATATAGCGTCCCGTCTCAGCCAGATATTTATCACGCCGCTGCACGACATCCATCAACGCCGACGCCTGTCCCCGGCCAACGCCTTTTTGTTCTCGTGTGATACAAATAGATCCCCCGCCCATACCTACCTTGACGAAATCTACTCCCCCGTCTTCGACGAGATAGTCAAAACCTTCGGCAGAAACAACATTGCCACCCCCGATAACAATATCCTGTCCGTACTCTCCCCTGATCCACTCTATTCCTTCCTTCTGGAATTCCGTGAATCCATCGGATGAATCGAAGCACAGTGCATCAGCGCCCGCCGCGATCATCGCTGGTACTCTTTCCATGTAATCGTGGGTGTTGATTGCGGCACCGACACACAACCTTTTCGAGTCATCCAGCAATTCATGTGGATGTCGCTGGTGATCTTCGTAGTCCTTCTTGAATACCAGAGACGTCAGGTGCCCCTGTTCATCCAATATTGGTAAGCATTTCTTCTTATGCTGGTGAAGCAGCCGATTTGCCTCTTTTAGAGAAAGGCCTTCCGCACCAAAAATAACATTCTCGATGGTCGTCATATGCTGACCAACAGTATTCGTCAGATCATCCTCGTATACCCAGAAATCCTGGTCGGTGATCAACCCAAGCAGCTTTCCACTGCCGGTCCCGTCGTCGGTAACAGGGACGGTAGAGTGCCCTGTTCGTTTCATCAGGTCTATGACCTCAAGCAGGGTGTTATCAATCTTCGTATTGGAGTCACTCAACACAAAGCCTGCTTTATGCGCTTTCACCTGATGGACCATCTCCGCCTGGCTGGCAATATCCTGAGAGCAAAAGACAAAACCAAGACCACCTTGTCGTGCTAGTGCAATCGCCAGGCGCGAACCGGATACAGACTGCATGGCTGCAGATACGACCGGGGTATTAATTTTGAAACGAGCCAGTTTGTTAGGTTCGACGGCCGAGAGCGGCGTCGACAAATCAACCTGGTCTGGTTTCTGGTCTTTTCTGGTTAACCTGGGAATCAGCAGGAATTCAGCAAAAGTACGTGATACACCTTCTAAAATAGTCGCCATTTAGCTCTCCTTACGGACACAACACAGTTGAGACGACGAACAATCACTCGACGTCAGATAGGAATAGTTTGGTAGTCGGCGCAGGGTTTCCTGCAGGCAAGTGTGTAAGTAATCACTTACCGTATAAGCAAGGCTTTCAGCAGAGGGGTGATAGTATCGCGCCATGGCGAATTTTAGTTGATCGATGCACATGATTCAACGCTATAGCGCGCGATAGCACATCTTTTTGGGTATTAAACCCGCAAGAAAGAAGTGATTTTTAATTTATCACTTTAGTAAATTGCCATAACGTATTGAAACGTATAAATATTTTAGTAAGATGACAGATATGTCCGTCACGGCAAACCAAATGAACAAATCAGAACTCATCAAACGGATGTCAGACAAACTCGATCAGTTGAGCAACAGGGACGTGGACCTGGCTGTTCACACACTGATTGAAATCATGTCCGACAGCCTTGCGTCAGGTGGACGCATTGAAATCCGTGGGTTCGGTACTTTCTCGAATCATTTTCGTAAACCACGAACCGTTCGAAATCCAAAAACCGGTGAAGTGGGTATCCACAAACCAGGTAAGTTCGTGCCGCACTTCAAACCTGGAAAAGAATTGCGGAAAAGAGTGGATGCATCCCGCGCTGTTGAAAGCAATAACACAGAAGCATCGGCACCAACGGAAATTGAGCGAGACCCTTTACTCTCCTGAATCCAACCCCGCGCTGATAAGCGCTCGTTCTTTTGCAATCAGGTAATCAACAACCTGCAACATACCTGAATTACTATTATCTACCATCGCTGCCTCAACGCGATATTTGCCATTCACGATAATCGCGGGAACGCCGTTTGATTGATAGATTCGCTGTCTCGCGGTCGCCTGCTGGTACATTGCCTTCACACCAAAGGAGTCGGAGTAAGTTTTGACGAAGACTTCCGGTTCGATGCCAAGTTCAGCCATGAAGATTGCCATCGATTTGAGATCAAGCAATGATCGCCTGTCTCCGTGGATTGCCTGGAACAATGGGTAGTGCACTTTATCGATTACACCCAGCGCGAGCGCCGTATAGTAGGTGCGGGCATACAATTCATAACCAGTAACACTCCAGATGGCCGGGGTGCGATTGAATTCGACGTCCGCCGAGAGGCCACCCTTCCATTGCTGGATCATAGGCTCGAAGCGATAACAATGCGGACAGCCGTAGGAAAAATATTCAGTCACCTCAACAGCGTCGGCATTACGCGTTTTTACGGGTACATCGAGTCGCGCATAGTGGGTACCTTCTTCATATTGAAAGCCTTCTGCCCAGACTGACGTGGATAGCAACACAGCCACCAGCAGCAGGATATTCATCATTAGTTTGCGAACCATATTCAACCTCTGTTGTTTCTCTTTTGTTTTTTTTGCGACAAGTGCGACAGGTAATTTTTCTGCGAAGAGTTAGACCACAGAATTCTGCCCGGCTCATACTTACCTGGGAATCCTGCCATTCCAGACGACATAAAAAAAGGGCAGGAAGTCCCGCCCTTCATCAGAGGTTCAGGAACTACTTCAGTCCGTAAAGGTATGAGGCAACCGCCGTCATTTCCTTTTCGTTCATGTCCATAGCCGTGGACCGCATCATCTGGGACTCACCATCATTATGCCGCACACCGGACTGGAAGTTTTTCAATTGGGCAACGGTATATTCTGGCCACTGACCTGCCAGCGCAGGAAAAGCTGCTGGACCATTACCGTTGCCCGTCGGGGAATGACAGGCGGTACAGGCAGCAATATTTTTGCGAGCAATACCGGCGCGGTAAATCGACTCACCCAGCTCTACAAGATCTTCCTTCGCTGCACCCTGGTTTCGGGGCTGGCTCTCGTAGTAGGCCGCGATGTCTGACAGGTCGCTCTCGGACAGATTGTCCAGAATACCTGTCATGGTCAGCACTTCTCTTGCACCACTTTGGATCTCGAGCAGTTGCTTAAGAAGGTACTGGGCATTTTGCCCTGCAATATTCGGGAAACTTGACGCCGGGCTGTTACCGACTTCGCCATGGCAAGCAAGGCAGGTGGCGGTAAGGTCTTTGCCCTTTGCCGCGTTACCTTCTGCATAATTCAACGGCGCCACAAGAGCGAGTACTGCAAACATTAGAATCTTTTTCATAGCGTTACTTCTTAAGTCCAATTTTCCTGTGTGAAGGCAACAGCTAGGGTTACCAGGCACTCCCCAATTTCAAGAGGTGCTAGAATGCGGGACGCATTATATAACAAAGCACCCTCAGTTGGGATAATACGGTCAAAAATGTCTATTAAGTTCGAAACAGCAAAATTTGTCACCAGCGCCGCGAAGCTCAATCAATGCCCCGATGATGAGGGCGCCGAGATCGCTTTTTGCGGGCGCTCCAACGCTGGTAAGTCCAGCGCGATCAACGCATTAACTGATCAGAAAGGGCTGGCGAGGACCAGCAAGACGCCCGGTCGCACTCAGTTGATCAACTTTTTTACGCTTGATGACGAAACCAAATTGGTAGATTTGCCTGGGTATGGTTACGCCAAAGTACCCATTTCAGTCAAAGAGCATTGGCATCGACATCTGGATGAGTATCTACGTGATCGTAAGAGCCTGCGTGGGATGGTGCTTCTAATGGATATTCGGCATCCGTTAAAGGAATTCGACAAGATGATGATCGAATGGTCGATCAACAGTGGTTTGCCCTTACACATTCTCTTAACCAAAGCTGACAAGCTAAAACGGGGAGGCCAACAAAACGCTCTGCTGGGTACGAGGAAACATTTACCACCCGAGATAACAGTCCAGGTATTCTCTTCAACCAAGAATCTGGGCATTAAGGAGCTCAAAAAGAGTCTGACGGGTTGGCTGCAGCCGTAAAGAAAATGGGCCCTGGTCATCACCGGGGGAGAGGGTGACCAGGGCCCGCACTTCGGTTCTTTT
>JABBBA010000178.1 GCA_018607685.1 K189A clade bacterium
CCCCAGAATCATCAATTCGATGGGCAAAAAACCCAGAATCGCACTGCTTACTCCGAGGGCCAGGCTGAATTCAACAGGAGCTTCCCTGACAAGAAAGGGTATCAGGCGCGACGACACAAATGTCTATTTTGGGGCCTTCCCTGAATTCACAAGACCTGGATCTACCCCCCCCCCGTAAAGCACCACCTCCAAGTGTTCGAGGTCCCTCACCCTACCCACCAGATCAGATACGTACCTTGATTCGAACGATACCCAAATAGCCCAACTAGCGAGGATTGGTTTTTGGCGACCAGCCTCGCTTCGGCGGGGTTTTATATGGATGCGACACTGTAGGGAGGCAGTCTTCCAAGGTCTCTACCTGGATTTATGAAGAGCTACGGCGAATAGTATGAAGGTTGAAATCAGCAGGCTCCTTTAGCCTTCACTCAGAAAGGCAGATTCGTCAGGTCTACATTACCACCTGTCAGCACCAACCCTACCCGCTTGCGTTTAAACAGCGCGGGGTTCCGTAGTACCGTAGCCAACGTAATAGCTGATGAGGGCTCAACGACCATTTTCGTTCGAGTCCAGATTAGCGACATGGCATCGATCACCTCACGATCGCTTGCCAGGAGAACCTGATCAACGCTATTGCGAATGATTGCGAAGTTGCGCGTACCCACAGTCGTAAGCAGTCCATCACAGATAGTGTTTGGGGTGTGACTTAGAACCAGCTGACCGGTTTCCAGAGAGCGAAATGCGTCATCTGCGCCTTCCGGTTCCGCACCTATGATTCTTATGCCTTCAAAGGCGGCGACAAGGCTGGATCCGGCCAGCAATCCACCGCCGCCGACAGGAACGACAACCACATCTAGCTCATCCACCTGTTGGACGAACTCCAGCGCAGCAGTCCCCTGCCCCGCGATGATTTCATCCTGCTCATAAGGATGAACAAACGTTGCACCGGTATCCTGCACTACTTCCTTGAGCCTGGCTTCTCTTGCTTCGAGTGTCGGCTCACACAGAATCACCTCACCGCCGTAGGAACGGATCGCATCCTGCTTAACCTGCTTGGCATTGTTTGGCACGACAATATATGCCGCGGAATTTCTCAGGCCTGCGGCCCTCGCCAGCGCAGCGCCGTGATTACCGGATGAATGAGTCGCGACGCCTTTGGCAAGGGCCGAAGTGCCGAGCGACATGACCGCATTGACGGCCCCTCGACTTTTAAACGCGCCTGCTTTCTGAAGGTTTTCACACTTGAAAAAAAGCGAACAACCCGCGATTGCATCCAGCTTTTCACTGGTAATAACCGGTGTACGATTGATAAAGGGTTCAATGCGTCGAGCAGCGGCCTGAACACTCTCGTAATCAAGCTTCAGGGTCAACTCGTCGCAGCTTTTTTCATCAGCTCAAGACGAGGATCATTGGGATAAATCCATTCGTCACCGATAACCTGTTCGACCCGAAGTTCTTCCGGGATATTTTCGATACCGATCATCTGGTCCGCTGACTGGTTCCAGTGATAAATCCTGGCCTCCTGATACGACAGGGGTACACCGTGAAACCCACTGGACTCCATCGCCTTCTGAATAGTCTCACCAAAACCGGTGTCCTCAAGCAGGACCCCATTGAGGCTTTCACCATTATCGGTCCAAACATCGGGCGCGCAGCCATCTTCCCAACCCGGCGCCAGGGTCCATGTTTCAAAGAGCGTCTGATTAATCGACAGAGGCCAGAACAGCAATGGCGGCAAGGTGTATTGGCTGAGCGGTGAGACCCAATTAGGAAAGATGCCATAAGACTGTGTACAGGTTCTGCCTATTTCCGTGACGTTCTCAAACTCAGGCTGCTTCGACATTCCCCCTCCTACCCCCGGAAAGTTAAATCCCTGGGGTGGTGGCGCAATCATACGACCATGCCCATTCGGGTAGAGTGTGTTCACATTTCTTCGGCAGTCCAGAATAGGTGCAACCGTCGATGGATGGATGGTCTTAACATGATAAACCTCGGTATTGGCCTCCATGGCAACTTTCCAGTTGCAGTCCAGCACCCAGCTATGGCGTTGCGCCAGGCGGCTATGCTCGAACCCGAACTCCTTCCATTCATCTGCGACGGGGCCAAGCCACTCCAGCAATGTCATGGCCTGAAGGTCAAAGTTTACAAAAATCAAATTACCAAAACGTTCGCATCGAACCTCGTTTAGGCCCCTCGCACTTTTATCAAAGCTTTCACCAAAGTCTTCCGGGTCCCGGATCGACATCAGCTCTCCATCCAGACTGTAGGACCAGGCATGATAGCCACAGGTCAATCGTCTGCGTTTACCACACTTGTCACCCACCACTGGCGCACCACGATGACTGCAAACGTTGTAAAAGGCTTTTATCTCACCGGACTCTGTGTGGGTAATCAGGATCGGCTCCCCTGCATTTTCCCAAACCATGTAGCAACCCGGTTCCGGCACTTCATCGATATGGGCAGCGAACAACCAGGACTTCCTGATGATGTGTTCTTTCTCCAACTCAAAGAAACGCTCATCCGTATATCGACCGGCTGGTATATCGGTCAGATCCGGAAAACCTTCCGGCGGCGCCGTGCGGGCGGCCTCATATTCCATTAACTGGCGAATGCTATCGATCTGTTGTTGTTCCACGGTGCTTCTCCTCATGCCATGTCGCGGCATCTGTTGAGTTGCAGTCTTTAATGGCAGTCTTGTAGCGCCATCTGGGACCTTAGAAAATGAATATGATCTCGAATCACTTTACGTTGTTTTTCTGCTGGCCAATCCGGGGGGTCAAAACTCGCCTGCGTCGCCAGTCCAACAATGATACTCACGGTAGTGCGCGCCAGGTCTTCAACCGCTTCTGTTGAGAGGCTTGCAGGACAAAAACCGGATTCCGTATAAAAGTTTCGCAGGATCAGGCGAATGTTCTGCGCCTGTTTCGCCTGCTGCTCAGCAAAATCCTGGTCCGACACTGCAGCGCCCCAGAAGGCGAACCAAATTCGCCAGTTGTGACTTTGAATGTCGTCTATCGGCAATAGTGCTTCCAATACCTGCTGCAGGTCCCCGGTGTTGATGGCACTGACAAGAAGATCCCATGAGCTGGCCAGGGACAGATCGAATGTAGCCTGTAACAAATCCTTCTTGCCTGCAAAATAGTGGCTGACGATATTGGTGCTATAACCAGCCGCCGCGGCTACGTTACGCACCGTCGCTGCG
>JABBBA010000390.1 GCA_018607685.1 K189A clade bacterium
GCTCCAGTAAAGCCTTTATCCGTTTTCTGTCTGCATCCCTGAGATCAACCGACTCCTCATCTGAGATAATCGCTTCGGTCCTCGAGGAATATATTTTGACATCAGTCACGTTGTAGACGCTGTCTCGAAAGGAGATGGTCTTGGTGGAATTGTATATTTTGGTGCCGCCACAGCCTGCCAATATCAAGAGACATGCGCCAAGTAACACAGGGGACAGGCTTTTTCGTGAAGATGATGGTATCAGTATTCTTACCTCGGGGGTGGGCATGATAGTTCCTTGTTTTCTGTCGTTGTCTAAAGCGCAAAGACTACTCGGCGCCAGCGTCCAGCACAACACTATCTCTGGCTGACGTGGTCCAGTGCAGTCGCTGCCTAATAGCAAGCTTTGATCTCTCAGGCGTTAACTTTGTTTAACGCTGCAGCCACGTCCCTGAGGGCTCTACTCATGTCGGAGTGATGTTATGCGAAGGCGGATAGATGATTTTTTTGGGAATGATGCTGCAGAGATCTCGAGTTTGTGAGTATCTATTAACCTAGAACCATTTTTTCCAGCGAAACACCAAGGCCAGGACAAGCATGACGGCGACGCACATGGCTACTACCACCCAGAATGCATTATTGGCTTCTACGCCTGGCATACCTCCGACGTTGATTCCCATCAGGCCGGTAAAGAATCCGAGCGGTAGAAATATGGCGGCGACGATAGACAGCACATACATGCGTGCATTCAACTGTTCGGAGACAACGCTGAGCAGCTCCTCCTGTGCCAGCGCCGCGCGCTCGCGTACCGCATCGATATCTTCCAGTAGACGTACCTGTCGGTCACTTATCTCTCGAAGCTGCATCCGGGAGGAGTCTGACAGCCAACTCAGTTTCTCCATGACCAGGCGGTTCAAGGCTTCTCTCTGCGGTGCAAGGTAACGGCGTATCGCGATCGTCTGCCTGCGGAGCTGTGACAGATCATTTCGCAAGGTACTGTTTGCACCGGACAGGACTCTGTCTTCCAGCGCCAGGACGTCATCTTCGAAGTTTTCGACCGTGTCATTCATCCGTCGAACAATACGGTCGATGAGCTCGACCAGAAGCTCTCCGGCATTCACTGGACCATTCCCTGCCATGCAGTGGTCCCTTACGTCGGCAACACTGAGTAACTGACGGACGCGGGTGGTGATCACACGGTCTCCATCGGTAAAAAGCCGGAGCGATATCATATCTTCAGGGTTTGAGCCGGGGTTGAGATTGACGCCGCGCAAAGCCAGCAATAGGTGACTCCCCATCCCGCTGGCCCGCGGGCGGGTCTCCCGTGACAGCAGTGCTTCTGCGGCCAGTTCGCCAAGGTTACTGTCTTCGCGCAACCAGTTGTCGACGCCGGCTAAGTCCAGATTGAAATGCAGCCATAGACATCCTTGTTCAGCGGTCCAGTGATTAGCCTCTTCCCAGCTAAGTTCTCGGGCGCCGCCACTGCCATCGAGTAATAGCGCATGGATCAAACCTTCAGGTACTTCATAAGTATTCACGGTCTAAATTTATTCCTAACAGACACATTTTTCCAGTGTACAGCGACTGGTAATTGATTTGGAACAGATAACAGGCGAAAGGAATAGGGTGGTGAAAATTTGAATATGCAAACACTCAAACAAATTCGATCTATCCCATAAAGAAACCTTGGTAGCGTGTCAGTCAGATCCGAAAATACAAAAAATCGTAAGGATAACTAAGTCTTGAAAACACAATCGAAAATACATCGAACCCTGCTCGCCTTCTTGATAACAGGGCTCTCAATCTTTTCCCTTGTACCGGCGTTGGCTGCGGATGCCCCTAACGTCACCGGTGACGATCACCCGTCCGGAAACCGGCGGACGCCATCAGTCTTTGATGATTGTCAATCAGGACCATTCGATCTGGTGTTTCTACGGACCCAGGACAGGCGCGCTGACAGAAGAGAAGGCCGGTACAAGGTATGTGTTCTGCTGCTTCGAACCTTCATGGACCCGAACGACGGCAAGACGCTTTACACACTTACCGTGTCGGACGTGCCGGTTTATGGCTTCTGGTCTGTGACCCTTTACGACGACAAGGGCCTGATGCCGGTCAACAAATATAACTCCTACTCGTTCAACAACGTCACAGCCAGGAAAGACGAAGAAGGCAGCATCACCATCCACTTTGGCGGTGATCCGAAGGCGGATAACTTCCTGCCTATCGTGCCCGGATGGAATTATATCGTCAGGATGTATAAGCTTGGTCCGGAGATCCTGACTGGAACCTGGACATTCCAGAGCGCACAACCGGTTCAATAGTAGAGGAAGGTATCCGATGATTTTGTATTCACATTGCAGGGCTCCCACAGCACGCATCTTTCGAGATATAGCGCTCGTGCTTTTTGTGATGTTGTCATACGGATGCTCAACCATGGGGGCGAAGACAATCCCGCGAGATCAGCTCGACTATGGGGCGGCGATTTCTGATGCCTGGAATCAGCAACTGCTGACCAATATAGTCCGGCTTCGGTACGTTGAGGCGCCATTTTTCGTCAGCCTGTCATCGGTGATTAACCAGTACAGCCGAGATGTCGGGGCAGTTGCCGGTGGCGGGCTGAATACAGCGCTTGGAGGCGATAAGAACACCTTTACTGCAAGCGGAACGGCGCGTTACAAGGATCAACCCACTATTACTTATGTGCCTCTGGCGGGGAAGAACTTCGCCGTGAGCCTTCTGACACCGATTCCACCCGAGTCCTTGTTTGCCTTGTTTCAGGCTGGTTCCCCAACACCCGAATCAGATCGCGGTGCTTACCTCGAGTATTTTTGACATCATGAATGAGTTGGCATGGCGCATCGATGTACCGGAAATCGATATCAGGGATGGACGAACCGGAGAAAGTTATCGGGAGTTGGGCCCAACGCATGGACCTTTGATTCGTGTCTATACTTCTTCCCAGGCGCCAGCGGATGCGTTTGTTTCCGTTCGCAAGCGTGATTCCTGGTTCTACATTAGCAACAGGGATATGCGTTCCAAACGAGCCTTTAGCCTGTTACAGGTTATGTTGAACCTGACCGACAACGTGGATAATACTGCCGGGCCGACTGTCTCGATTACGAATTGATAGCAAAATCCCAATAGGCATATAGATTGCTGCAATGTATTTATCGCACATGGGTACAAATCAAGATAACGTGGTCTCTATGGGCT
>JABBBA010000091.1 GCA_018607685.1 K189A clade bacterium
TCTTGGCGGGCTTGCCAGTATTTGTCAGCAACTTGTTGCGCATGGGCGCGATGCGGGAACCCCTGTCGCCATCGTCTCCAAAGGAACGACACCGGAGCAGCAGGTGTTGAAGGGCACGCTGGAAACCATTACAGGTCTTGTCGCTCGAACCCAGGTTCAGACGCCCACATTGATCATTGTGGGAGAAGTTGTGGCGTTCAATCGCAGTTAGGTGGTTTGGGTAGACCGGCAATCCTGGCTATGTGCTTTGCGGGTTTACCGGTAAACAGTTTCATCAGGTGGATGCTGCTACCTTTGGTTTCTCCAAAAGCCTCCCGGAGTTTAGTCACCAGGACACGGTTAGCAGGAAACAGGCGATAGTGTTGGTAGTAATCTCGCACCAGGTGAATCACTTCCCAATGATCCTCCGTGAGGACAATGCCCTCCAGGTCAGCCAGGTGCTCGGCAATGGCTGTATCCCAGTCAGCTGTGTTTCTGAGGAATCCTTCCTTGTCGGTTTCCGGAATGCTAGTCACGACTAGAACCACGAACAGACTTTGTCTGCCCTTGTGCATAAGTCTACAAACTCACTGTATTCGATCGATTCGGTTTGTTTCGTCAGGCGGCCGCTTAGTCCTCTTGCTTCAACATCCACTCGGATAGCTAATGTGGCGAAGGGCAGGGGCTGTAAACCAAGGTAGACGCCATCTTCCAGTAGAACCACCTTGTCACCCTCGCTGATCAGGTCACGACACAACGCAAGCGCCGATAGCTTGTTGATAGTGTGCAGGATCATCAGAAGTTCAACACCTTGTCATGGTCACGAATCAACAACTGCATGCCTGCGGCGTCCAGAGGTTCGACGTCAATCACAAAATCATCACTGTTAAGACCACTTGCGACCAGATCAGGTTTTGAGCAGGCGATACGATTAACCCCATAGTCTTTTAATGCGCCAAAGCCTAATGAGAAATTTTTGGTACCCAACTCATCAGTCGACTGACCTTCGATCAATTGCATCAGACCTTGGCCAACGAACAGAACACTGCATGTGGTAAACGCGGAGCCCATCAGCAGTGCATCCAGCCCTTCCTGGGCATTAATGCTGCCGTGTGGTGGCTGGGAGAATACATACAGTATCGAACTCATCTCATACACCGAAGGTAACGACGCGATCGGCGTTGATCGATGCGTCAATGAGTTGACCGAGACCGGATATGGTAAACCCGGGTGCTATGTTACTGCCTGATTTCTCGTACCTGTCTGCCTCGGTTTCATCCAGAATTCCTCGTCGTAAACATGACGCAATACAGGCAATCAGTTCAATGTTGTTACCGATCCCGAATGCCTGCCACTGTTCACCAACGGGAGTTTCGTCCTGGGGCGGAGCAATCAGGTTGTTCGCCGTATAGGCGCCATCGTGATAGAAGAACACCCGGTTGATACTGTGGCCGGAGGCGAGCACAGCCTTCGCAAAATTGAGTGCAGACAGGCACGCTTCGCTGGAATAGGGGGCGCCGTGTACGACGATGGCGAAGTTCATGGATTTTCCATTAGTTAAGGCCCACAAAAAAGCCCCGGCATGAGATGCATGCCGGGGCTTTTTTAACGGTGACTATTTTAATCGTCGCCCATTACACCCAGCAGATGCAATAGGGCAGTGAACAGATTGAAAATACTCAGATAGAGCGAAACAGTCGCCATGACGTAGTTGGTTTCGCCGCCATTGATGATACGGCTGGTATCAAACAGGATGAAACCTGACATCAGGATGACAATCGCCGCTGAAATGGCCAGATGGAGACCTGAAATCTGATAACCCATCATGTTGCCGACGAACAGCAGAACGATGCTGCCAATCACTACCCACATTCCGGTCATCAGGAAGCCAGACATATAGGAAAAATCCTTCTTCGTCATCAGAACGTAGCCTGACAGGGAAAAGAAAATCATGCCGGTGAGTGAGAGCGCTGTGACAACCACCTGGGTGCCGCCAGCGGTCTGCATATAAAAGTTCAGGATAGGTCCAAGGGAGAAGCCAAGAATACCGGTGAAAGCAAAAACGAGTGCGATACCCCAGACGCTGTTTTTCATTTTGCTAATGGCAAACAGAAGTCCGAAGGCAACAATGAGAGGAATCCAGCCCATGTAGGGCGCATTCATCGCCATGGCGGCACCCGCCATCATTGCGCTGAAGACCAGCGTCATGGATAGCAGCATATAGGTATTGCGGAGCACCTTGTTTGTAGAACCGACCGCGGTTTGTTGCCCGGTCACAAATTGTGCATCTGCCATTAATAACTCCTTGTTAAGTACTCGAGATTCAAAATTTTACGTTACTGCCGACCAAAAGCAAGGTGATTAGGCCTGTACAGAATATTCCTTATCCTTGCAAAACAAGGGGTTATCCTGCCTTTGCCTATATGTTGACTGTGTCTGTTCAAAAATAGCCAGGCGACGTATCGCTGAGGGTGCCTGGGTTATCAGATCAGACCAGCTGCTCCAGTTGTGTCCATTCCAACGGAATGTTGTCTTCGACGAGTTGCGTAATACTGATGCAGTGCACGCCGTACTCCTCACCGACGGCCTGAGCAAACGCGGAGGTGTCGTTAGTTCTGACAAAGATGAGTGCGTTTTTGTACTTCTGCTTTATCCATAGAGCAGTGCGCAGATTATTTGCCGGGTCACCTGTACCCATAATCACCACGGGTTCGCCGCGACTTAAATCGATATCTCCGGTGAGATTACGCCATACCTCAGGGTGGCTGCTGTCGCCCTGATAGACCTTGCGCTCGTAAAAGACGCTGGTCTTTTGTTGTTCATCAACGATCTGCACTCGCCGGTATGCCTGTTTGTCGATTATCGCTACCAGGTCAATTTCATCTCCGGCGTTCATCTGCAGTTCTTCCAGGATGGTTTGGCCGAAGAGGCCAAAGCCCGCGATGACCACCGTGTCTTGATAGTTCGTTTTCTTGAAGTGATCTATCAGTACAGAATTTACCAGGCCTTTCGCTGCCAGATTGTAGGAGTTGAACAGCTTCACCTGATTAGCAATCTGCGTACCCTGCATGGCTCGTAAAAACCTCAGGCTACCGCCGTGTAACACGATCTGTGATGTCAGCCTTGGATAAAGCCGCAGGATCTTGCTTGCCGCCTCGAACGCCACAAAATCATTATCGCCCAGGAAGATGACCCGCCG
>JABBBA010000120.1:0-228 GCA_018607685.1 K189A clade bacterium
TTTCGGCTTCCTGGTTCTGTGTGTGCAAGCCCCGTATTCGCACTGGAATTTCCTGTGGCATCAGGAACAGTTCGTCGCCGACGGAGATGCTCCCTGAAAAGACACTACCTGTTACAACAACGCCGGAGCCTTTGATGCTGAATCGACGATCTATCGCGAGCCTGAACTGCCCGTTTTGCTTCCGATGTTCAATTTCATCGGCGGTTAGCTCAAGTGCAATCTGGAGCG
>JABBBA010000120.1:238-3176 GCA_018607685.1 K189A clade bacterium
AGGTCCTGCTGACTACCTGGGAAATTTGTTCCAGGGTTCGACTGATTTGCTGTTCGTCGCAACGGTCGATCTTCGTGAGCGCGATGAGGCCGTGATCGATTCCAAGGAGGTTGAGTATTTCGAGGTGCTCAAGGGTTTGGGGCATGACGCCATCGTCAGCCGCAATGACCAGTAGTGCGCAATCAATGGCCGAGACGCCCGCCAGCATATTGTTGATAAATTTGATGTGTCCGGGAACGTCAACAAAGCCCAGGCGTTCACCGGATTCAGCATCGCTGTAGGCAAATCCAAGGTCTATCGTCAGGCCACGCTGTTTCTCTTCTTTCAGTCGATCTGTGTCAATGCCCGTTAACGCATTCACCAGTGAGGTTTTGCCATGGTCTACATGACCGGCGGTTGCGATAATCATGGCCAGGAAAACAGCTCGAGCTGGTCTATGAGTAGTTCACATTCATCCAGTGTTCGGACGTCAAACAACAGTGCACCGTCGTGCAGTCTGCCGACCACAGGTACAGGCATTTCTCTAAACGCTCTGGTCAGTTGTTGAAGTGCCGAGTCACTTTCTGTGATTGGTTGGATCTGCACTGAAAAACTGGGTAACTGGTCCAGTGGAAGGGCGCCGCTACCTATCTGGCTTGAACTGGGAATGATGGAAACCTTTGCTTTATCGCCTGCCGACTTTATAAAAGCAGGCAGAACCTTTTCCGCGATACTTCTGATCTCGTCAGGTTGGCGGGCAAGGTGCCGAATGGTTGGGAGATCCCGAATCAGTGCCTCGGGGTGTCTATAAAGCTTCAACACTTCTGACAAGGCGGCCATCGTCATTTTGTCTACCCGAAGCGCGCGCTTCAAAGGGTTGTTTTTGACCTGGTCAATGAGTTCCCTGCGGCCTGCAATGATGCCGCATTGGGGGCCGCCGAGTAACTTGTCGCCACTAAACGTTACAACATCAGTTCCGGCTTTTAACACCTCCTGCACGGTCGGCTCGTGTTCTAGCCCGTAGTTTTCGAGGTTGACCAGCGTGCCGCTGCCAAGATCAGCAAGGAAGGGCAGATCCTTTTCTTTCGCAAGCACTGCCAGTTCCTCGTAGCTCACTTCCTGTGTGAAGCCCCTGATCTCGTAGTTACTGGTATGTACTTTCATTAGGAGAGCGGTGTTTTCATTAATGACGTTCGCATAATCTTTTAGATGCGTTCTATTGGTCGCGCCCAACTCCCTGAGAGTGCAGCCTGATTTTTCCATGACCTCAGGAATACGAAAAGAGCCGCCAATCTCCACCAGTTCACCGCGTGAGATACAAACTTCTTTGCCGAAGGCGAAAGTATTAAGGCAAATGAGTACCGCCGCGGCATTGTTATTAACAACAGTAACGGCTTCTGCACCGGTTAGTTCACAGAGCAAGTTCTCAATGTGATCGTCTCTGTCGCCTCGTTTCCCTTTAGCTAGATCAAATTCCAGGTTGGTATTTCCGGATGCCGAGCGTGTAACAGCTTCCAGTGCGCTCGCGGGCAGGGCGGCCCGACCAAGGTTGGTATGTAGAACTGTCCCGGTCAGGTTAAGCACCGGTTGAAGTGAACTACTATTTTTGGCCTCCAGCGACGTGGAAATCGTGACTGCTATGTTCGCTATGTTCGGGATGGGGTGATCATGATTGTGCCGGACATGGACGCGAAGGGCGGCCAGGTATTCCCGAATGGATTCACTTGTCCGGGTATGCCCATACACACCAATCGTATCCCGAAACTCTGCGGATGAGAGAAGCTTGTCGACTGAAGGTATCAGCTTCAGTGGGTTGGTCTGACTCATGTCTAGGGGGCCGCGAGGTTCACGGCTTTTCTCAATGGACCTGTTGGACGCACCCAGGGCCTGGCGGATCCGGTATGCGTCGAAGCCCATTCATCTGCGGCCGCATCGGCTTCATCTTTTACTTCATAGATGCCCAATAATACCAGGTGCCAGTCTGTTTCCTGACTGCGAATCTTCACGTGCATGGGTGGATTGAGATCATTTTCTGCAGCGTACTGCGTAACTCCTTCCAGGGTCTGAAGGGCAATTAGCTGTACCGTAAAGCTCGTATTGCTGTATCCGGCGAGTGGATCCGTTGTTTCAGACGTAGTTGCTTTCTGGGGCATTGCTGCTTCCACAACAGATTCTTCACCTGAGCTTGATATGGTCCCAGCCATAGCTAATTCAGCTCTCGATTCAGCCGGTGTATTGCCTTTATTATCGAAATCAGGTTCTGGAGGGGCTATGCGCCTGGGGGTGTCCTTTACGGCGATGATCTTGGTGTCGTTTCGTTCCTGACTGCAGTCCCAGGGTTCATCTCTACTGACACCATAACAATGCCAGGTACCCCCTCTCAGGTCTTCTTCGAACGGATTGGATTCTTCGCAGGTGCCATCGTCCAGGCAATTTCCCGTTTTACTGCCGCTAAATGGCCATGACCATGAACAGGACGAGACCAGAGTGACCAAAAAAATTGTTACGTACCGCATAGTTAACCTGATTTAAATAGCTCTTGTTTTTGTGGAAATAACCCTAGCATGCCGCCAGTATGGATAAACACGATATCTGACAATCCTTTGAACCGACCTGACCTTATTTCCTGCAGCATGGCATTAAACGCTTTACCAGTATAAACCGGATCAAGAACAATTCCTTCCAACTGTGCAACGTGGCGAATGGTTTCGAAGACTTCTGGGGTTGCTCGACCATATCCAGGGCCTACATACCCATCGATGACGTTGATTGGCAACTGGTCAATATTTAGTTCACTGCCATATCTGTCACGCCATAACAGGAAATCTTTATAGATCTTCTGTTTGAAATAGGCCTCATCATCGCAGACGTTAAACGCGACTACCTTTGTGTTCAGATCGTGCAATGCGTTCCCGATGATCAAGCCGGCAAGTGTTCCGCCGGAACCGGTCGCAGAGAC
>JABBBA010000155.1:0-1005 GCA_018607685.1 K189A clade bacterium
CAGGCTGACATCCCTCTTGATACCACCACTGGCGATAGTCAGGTAGGAGGCCGCGAGCTGTAAGGGCGTGACCGTTAGTCCGTAACCGTAGGCAAAAGTCGCCCTTTCAATGTCTTTCCATCGCCGGTGGTTAGGTAGATACCCCGCACTCTCACCCGGGAAACCAGTACCGACATCGCGACCAAATCCCAATTTCTCAAACATCCCCCAGACTTCGTACTCATTCAAGTCTAAAGCAAGCCTGGAAATACCAACCTGACTTGAATGCATGATGATTTCACCCAGAGTAATCTCACCGCGGTTTCGCGGATCGCGAATGGTGAAGTTATCAACGCGAACAAATCCAGGCGTAGTATCGATAGTTGACTGCGGAGTGTAGTTTCCAGACTGGAGCGCGACTCCCACCGTGAATGGCTTGACGGTAGAGCCAGGCTCAAACACATCAGTTAAGGCGCGGTTTCTCACCGCACTCAGATCCAGACCCACTCGATTATTAGGGTTGTATGAGGGTTGGTTCACCATCGCGAGCACCTGCCCGGTCTCAACGTCCAGTACAACTACCGACCCGGATTCCGCCTGAAAAGACTTTACCGCAGACTTCAGTTCTCGATAGGCAAGGTATTGAAGTCTCAGGTCAATCCCAAGTGTCAGCGTCTTTCCTGGCTGCGCTTCTGAAATCGGCTTTATATCTCTAATGATTTCACCGTACAGATTTTTCAGAACCTTTTTCTTACCCGCAGTTCCTGCCAGCCATTTATCAAACGAAAGTTCAAGCCCCTCTTGCCCCTTATCATCTACGTTAGTAAACCCGACGAGGTGCGCGGCGACTTCTCCAGCCGGGTAGAAGCGATGATATTCCCGTTCCGCGTAGACCCCCGGTATTTTCAATTCAAGAATTCCTCGAGCTTCTGCCGGAGGCAGGTGGCGCCGCAGATAGACAAAGTTTTTTGACTTGGCTTTCCTAAGACGCTGGTCGAATTCTCCTGCTTCGACACCCAGGTATGT
>JABBBA010000155.1:1015-21402 GCA_018607685.1 K189A clade bacterium
TGTTGTAAGCGGCTTAAGGCTAACACTTGATTCAAGAACTTCACTTGGATTTGCCCACAGTGATAAAACCGGCGTGCTAACCGCCAGTGGTTTTCCCGTTCGATCCTGGATGATGCCCCTGTGTGCATTGATTCGCTCCATCCGAATAGTCCGCGCATCGCCCTGGTCCTGAAGAAAATCTTTCTCAAGAACCTGCAGGTACCAAAGCCGGACCATCATCGCCGCTGACAACGAGATAACAATAATCCCAACCAGATGGACACGAGCAAGCATCATCGGAGCACCACCATTTCTCTGGTTTCAGGCACGGCCATTTCCAGCTTGTCCTGCGCCAGCTCGTTCAGTCGGGTGTAGTCAGCCCAGGCACTTTGCTCGAGCAGCAACTTTTCATATTCGTGCTCGAGATCATCGTGATCTTTTTCAAGTTGTTGTAAATCTCGATACATATTGCGTGTCTGGTGTGACGAGTAAGCAACGCCAAGAGCAGACACCACCAACAGGGCACATAAAAATGAACCCGCCATTGGTTTCATCGAGAAGAACCAGCGTATAAGTTGTTGCACGACCATCGGCATCACAGCTTCTCCGCGATGCGCATGATTGAACTCCGGGACCGACGGTTTCGCTCAATTTCATCCTCCGACGCACGAACCGGCTTGCCTATAACCTTTACTCTTCTGTTCAACTCCACATCGCGAATGGGCAGGCGAGAAGGAAGCTCATCACCTTTTTCCATTCGCCTGAAAAAATGTTTTACGATTCGGTCTTCAAGAGAATGAAAACTGATGACCACGAACCTGCCGCCTGAATTAAGCAATTCCATTACGTCATGCAGGCAGGTCTCTAATTCATCCAGCTCGTGATTTACCTGTATTCGAATTGCCTGAAAAGTTCTGGTGGCAGGGTGTTTGTGTTTCTCTTTCCGAGGGATAGATCTCTCACAAATCTCGACGAGCTTGCGAGTGGTATCGATAGGTGATGTCGCTCGCGTTTCTACAATTCTTCGAGCAATGCGCCTGGCGAACCTTTCTTCACCGTACCGCTTCAGAACGTCGATAATCTCATCCTGGCTGGCCACGCCAAGCCATTCTTCTGCGGTTTGCCCCTCGGTCTGGTTCATCCGCATATCCAGCGGGCCTGATTGCTGGAACGAAAACCCACGTTCACCGTCATCCAACTGAGGGGATGAGACACCCAGATCCATGAGCACCCCATCGAGACCCTCGAGATGGTGTTTTTGAGTAAATTCTACAAGTTGTGAGAACGCGCCGTGCTCTACCAATACACGAGGATCATCTTTGAACTTCGCTTCCGCATGATCGATTGCTGTTTTGTCACGATCCACAACCAACAACCTGCCATCAGCTTCAAGCGCGTTCACAATTGCCTGACTGTGCCCACCTCGACCATAGGTACAATCGACATAGATCCCGCTGGGGTTTGTAACGAGGGCTGAGACAGCCTCTTCGAGCAGGACTGTTTGATGGGGGTCGGTCACTATGCAGGCACCTAGAGGGAGAGAGACTGTAATTCGTCGGGTAACTCCAGGCTGGATGGATCTTCCAGCCATGCATCTCGACGTTCCACCCAGGAGGACTCGTTCCAGAGTTCCAGCTTCTTACCCTGCCCTAGCAATACGCCTTTCTTATCCAACTGCGCATATTCCCGCAGGGGTGGCGTCAGCAGTATTCGTCCACTGTTATCCATTTGAATATCAGTCGCGTGTCCAATCAACAACCGCTGCACTCGACGAGCAGCGACATTGAAGCTCGGCAGAGCTTCAACCTTGCGCTGAATATCATCCCAATCAGGCTGGGGGTAAATAAGGAGGCAGCGTTCTTCGGTGTCAATGGTGACAACCATCTCACCCGCGCAGTGATTCAGGAGTTGATCCCGGAACCGCGTAGGAATAGCGATGCGACCCTTCGCATCAATATTCACGTTGTTTACGCCCCTGAACATACCTTTAAACCCACTCCATAAACTGGAAAATGGGGATCATGAGTCATCAGCCGAGAGTCAAAACAGCACTTCCCCCTCGCCATCGGAGAAGTCCCAATTGGCACGATCTCCACAAAACTACACATTTACCCACATTTCTTCACAACGAACCATAGAAAGGGGGCAGGTTCCTGTCAAGCTCAATTAGACCAATTTGTCTTTAAAACACAATAACTTAGGAGCATTTCCGCGGGGTGTTAGATAGCCTAATCCATAACCTAATAGATTACAGCCATATACCTTCATAACTTAAAGTAACTTATGAGGTGTGGGCGCTAAGACCAATCTGCGCTATAAATTATAATTTATATACCTGAACGGAATATGGGCCGGGAATAGCCTGAAAATAAGGCTTTGGAAGGTGTTTAGGCGCTCTGGAGCCCCTTCGCACGAACTCATCTGATCGCAAAACATGAGCAATGTAAAAAAGTAGGAGTCGGCCGGTAAGCCGGGTTCTGTCGTGGACAATCATTCATCTGTGATACCTGTCGCCAGGCACCTATAGCGACCTACCCGAATCCCATCGCGGGTCGCGATTAGCGGATTCCTATTTGGTCTTGCTCCGAGTGGGGTTTACACTGCCACGCCCGTTACCGGCCGCGCGGTGCGCTCTTACCGCACCATTTCACCCTTACCTGCCCCTTCACGAATGAAAAAACAGGCGGTATATTTTCTGCTGCACTTTCCGTAGGCTCGCGCCTCCCAGGCGTTACCTGGCACCCTACCCTTTGGAGCCCGGACTTTCCTCCCTAGCTTGCGCACGGGCGATTGCCTGGCCGACTCCTGGGGCGAAGCCTACTCTCTGGCTCTCCTGTGCTCAAGCAGGATCTTGTCCCTTTTTCAACGCCAGGGCACGATCGTAAAGGACTGACTTGGACAAATCAGTCACTTTAGCGGCGACCGAAGCTGCTTTAGAGGGAGAAAGCTCAGCCAACAGGGTTTGAAGCAGATGGTCAGCATCGACTGCCAGCACTTCGTCACTTCCGCGTAGAACAAGGACGAACTCTCCCCTGGAGGGAATATCGCCTGAATCAATCCTTCCTGAAATCTCACCGACCGTGCCCAGGACCACCTGCTCAAAGGTCTTGGTCAATTCACGGCAGAGACTCATCTGACGTTCCGGGCCCATGATTTCTGCCATTGTCCGCATGGTGTCACTGATGCGATGGGGCGACTCAAAGAAAACCTGGGTTCTTGCTTCAAACTTTAGCTTCGACAGAAACTCCCTCCGCGCCACATCCTTGGCGGGCACAAAACCCTCAAACGAAAACCTGTTGGTTGGCATTCCGGCAATACTCAGCGCAGCGGTGACTGAACTCGGGCCGGGTACTGCAACGACATCAAACCCCCGGGACAAACATTGGTTAACCAGGTGGTATCCAGGATCAGAAATAAGCGGGGTTCCTGCATCAGAAACAACAGCGATGCTCTGCCCACCCTCCAGCATCTGGATGATTCTGGCCGTTGATCGGTCTTCATTGTGGTCATGCAGTGGAATCAACTTCGAAGAAATAGAAAACTCCGATAGCAGCTTGCCGGTATGCCGCGTATCCTCGGCTGCAATAGCATCGACGGAGCCAAGGACCTCTATGGCTCGTTGTGAGATATCACCCAGATTACCAATGGGCGTGGCTACTACGTATAAGGTCGACAATTTACCACCGATCATCAGGAAAATTCGTATGCTTTTACAGGCAGAAGTTCCGACAAGAACACCAGTACTTGTGGGATAATTCCGGGGCCTTAGTGTATCTGAAGTGACATGAACAAATTAGCGGTTCTTTCTTTCTCTCTCCCTTTCATTCTTGCGGTGACAGCATGTACTGCCCCGACGATGACGAAAAACTCTCCGGAGGTTGGACAACCTGTCCTCACTGAGCACAGAGGTATTGATCGACTGCTGCTGGAAGCCGGCAGAACCACGCCCCCCAAATCAACAGAACTAAAACTGGATGCAGCTGGCATCGCAATAGAAGAAGGCGACATCGCGCTCGCAGGTCGAATCATAGATTCCATCCTATCTCCATACGCCTCAACAAAATCAACGCGGGATTATTCTTACTATGCAGCAGAGATCGCCCTGGCCAATGACAACCCTCTAGCCGCTATCCGTATTCTGGAGGACCAAAGGTTCCAGAACATCCGTCTCGATACAGACATGCAGATCCGGGTTGGCAAACTAAGAGCAAAAGCCTATCTACTGGGCCGAAGTTATCTGGCCAGCGGCCGGGAACTCATCTACATCAATCGCCTTCTGCCTCCGGAGGAGCGACCCGGGAATCACGAGGCCATTTTTCTAACCTTGCTTCAGCTACCCGAGAGAACGTTGCAGCTACAGGCAGAGCAAAGCATTACCAGCGAAATTAGAGGCTGGCTGTCTCTCGCAGCTATGACCAAACGGTTCCAGGATGACCCCCTGCGACAGCTGAATGCGCTTAAAAAATGGCAACAGGCCTGGCCGAACCATTCAGCCGCAGTCATCGTTCCCGCTTCCCTGCAAATGCTGTCACGAATAGTCGAAGAGCGACCAGAGAAGATTGCCCTGGTTCTGCCGCTCAACGGAGAACTTGGCGCGATCGGGCGTGCCATCCGTGATGGCTATATCGCCGCACATTATCAACTGACCCCGGATTCCAGCCTGAAAATCTACGACTCAACCAGCGGTGATATTCTCGACATTATTGCCCGAGCTGTTTCAGGCGGAGCAGAGCTGATCATCGGCCCACTGGATAGAGCAAAAGTCACATTGGTCGCGAGGCAACCTCTGCAGATTCCCGTTATCGCGCTGAACCGAACCCTGGATGGCGAGATCAATCCGAACCTGTACCAGTTCGGTCTGGCGCCGGAAGACGAATCCAGACAGGTCGCGGAGCAGGTGTTTCGAGAGGGTCGGTTAAAGGGTCTGGTCGTTGCACCAGACAGCGACTGGGGCGACCGCAACCTTGATGCCTTCACAGATGATTTCACGGGCCGTGGCGGCTTGATCGTAGATAGCGCCAGGTTTACAGACCAGCGCGACTATTCTGATTTGATTAAGTCGCTGCTAAATGTCGATTCAAGTGAAGAGCGAGCCGCAAGCCTGCGCCAAATTACCGGTGAACGGTTTGAGTTTACAGCGCGCCGCCGGCATGACATCGACTTTGTCTTTCTGCTGTCAAACGCAACGCAGGCACGGGGTATTAACCCAACCCTGGCATTCTTTTATGCGGAAGATATCCCTGTGTACGCAACCTCCCATGTGCATGTTGGTACCGACTCCCGAATCGACGCCATTGACATGAATGGCATTCGTTTTTGCGATATTCCCTGGAAACTAACCAACGACGACAGTACACAGCAACTGATTGTTGAAACCTGGCCTGGCGCCAATAGCCAGCTGTCTCCTTTCTATGCGCTGGGCGTCGATGTGCACAGGCTATATCCCCGACTTCAACAGCTGAAGGAATTCCCTGAAGAGAAAATTTTTGGCGCAACCGGCATTCTTACGCTCAACAAAGACAACGTCGTGAATCGTACCTTAATGTGGGCACAATTCCGGGATGGCACGGTGAGCGCAGTTCCCATGATTTTCGACGCCGCTCTGTAGCTGACACTACTAAAGACATGGGGAATCCGGTATGACCACGCAGGAAGCCGGGAGACAAGCAGAAGCCCAGGCTGAAAACTATCTTCAACAAAGAGGCTTTTCCACAGTCAATCGCAACTACGCCTGGAAAACCGGAGAGATTGACCTGATCATGGAAAAAGGGGACCTGCTGGTATTTGTCGAGGTCAGGCTCCGACGAAATTCCGAATATGGTTCCGGCGCAGACTCCGTCACGCTCCCCAAGCAATCGAAAATCATCAATACAGCAAAACGCTATCTACAGACTACCGGTCATCAGTGGGAGAGCTACCGCTTCGATGTTGTATCAATTGGAAAACAGATTGATTGGATACCCGGCGCATTTACACTAGACTGATTTCGCATTTTTTAAAGTGAATCATTATGCGTTTTCTCCTTCTTATTCTTATCCTGGCCCTCGTAACGAGCTGCACAATGAATTCGGTTGGAGAATCCTTCTCCGACTCAAGAAACGAATCCCTTGCTAAAAAACGCATCCAGGACGCCAACCCTGGTTTAGCTGATGCCAAGATTAACGTGACCAGCTTCGATGGTATTGTTCTGATAACCGGACAGGTTTCGTCTGAAGACCTGATTCCCATCGCCAGCGCACAGGTTGAGCCCTTGCGTAACGTACGCAAGGTCCACAATGAACTCACTGTAGCCGGCAAGACGACCCTCCTGTCTAGAACCAACGACAGCTGGCTGACAACAAAAGTGAAGTCCACATTGTCAGCATCAGAGTCCTCCGATGCGACACAGATAAAGGTTGTCACTGAAAACGGCGTGGTTTACCTGATGGGTTTGCTCACCCGCGCTGAAGCTGACGCAGCCGTGGACACAACCAGGGGTATCAAGGGTGTACAAAAAATCGTCAAGGTTTTTGAGTATATAAACTAAGAATCCATGCCGAGGGCGATCATCCTAACGCGCCGCACGCACCATGGGATGTACGACAGGACAATCACCGATCTGTATGCGCGCCGTTGTTTCAAAACCAAACCGCTCGTAAAGCGACATGTTTTTTGGGTTAGACGATTCAAGGTAAGCAACGCAACCTGCTGCATCGATAATCGAAAGTACATGCTTCATTAAGGCGGCGCCAAGACCTTCGCCCTGCCGGGAAACGTCAACACCAATAAAGTTAAGGTACCAATGAGGTTCTTCAGGATGATGGCTATCCATTGCCTCGAGCGTGTTAACAAAGTTCTCTGCACGGGACGGCTCTATGAAGGCCGGCATCTCTTCAAGTGAATCTTCAGGTGCTTTCACTCCCGGGGGTAACCAAATAGCTCCACCTGCAAAGTCATCAACGGTATAGACCGAGCCATGTCTAAAAGCAGGCTCACCCAGCCCTGAAAAAACAAGTCGCATGCCTCCCAAATACTGACTTGGACTAGGCATGCCATACCGTGACAAAGGATCAATCGAAAACGCCAACATCAGCGAATCAACCAGTTTCTCTTTTTCTTCTACGGAAACCTGACGGACTTGTGGAACGGACATTGGATTCAACTTTTAAGATAGGCTGATCACACGATACTGTTCGAACTCATTGATAGTCAAAGCCGAAGCAGTAACTACTTAACGACCTTTAAAGACGGGGGCCCTTTCTTCGACTTCTGGCCTGAACCACCTGCGGATGCATCTTTGGATGAGGAGCCAACCGGCGAAGAATCCACCGGCGAGGGGCCGTCAGGCGTTGGTTCTGGCGATTCATCTTCATCACGGGGGAACCACATACCTTCGCCGTTCTCTTTGGTGATAATGCCCATAACAGCACCAATAGGTGCATAGACCTCATGTGCCATACCGGCAAAGCGACCGCTGAACATGACGTACTCACCTGAGATGCTCAGGTTCCTGATAGCCTGCGGACCGATATTCAAGACGATCTGCCCATCCTTGACGAACTCGAGCGGCACCGACACATCGTCCATGGTCGCATCAACGACCATATACGGAGTGCAGTCATTGTCGAGGATCCATTCATTGATCGCTCGAATCAGATATGGGACAGATGAATTCATAGGCGATCAATCAAGCCGGATGATCTGGAACTAGTCCCGCATATCGAGTTCAGCTTCACTAAGTGAAGCCTGGAATGCATCCCGCTCAAATATTCGGTCCATATAGTCCTGGATGGGTTTGCCATGCTTAGGCGGTAAATCAATTCCCAGGACAGGTAAGCGCCACAGGATTGGAGCGACGCAACAGTCCACCAGAGTGAATTCTTCGCTCATGAAAAATGGCTTGTCTGCAAAGACTGGCGCAATCGCAACGAGGCTTTCTCGAAGCTCTTTGCGTGCCCGGTCGATGACTGTGTCTTTCGATCTACCTGCGATTATCGTATCGACATAAGCACACCAGTCTCTCTGGATCCTGTAAACAAACAGGCGACTCTGCGCGCGCGCTACCGGGTAGACAGGCAACAATGGTGGGTGCGGGAATCGTTCGTCGAGATATTCCATAATAACCTGTGATTCGTAAAGCACGAGGTCCCGATCCACCAGTGTTGGTAGGGAGTTGTATGGATTCAGACCGGCCAGATCCTCAGGCATGCTGCCTGGCTCAACGTCGATAATCTCAACGGCGACGCCTTTTTCGGCCAAAACAAGACGAACTCGCTGACTGTAGTGATCGTTGCCGTCAGAATAAAATATCATTGATGAATGCTTGGCTACTACGCCCATTCTTCACCCCTTACAGGTTAGATGTTAGGTGGGTGCCGTACCAGCCGGTACGGCACTGGAGTTTAGTGAAATTCTTTCGTGTACTCTCGGCCCAGCAGCCAGGTGAAGACATAGAAGAACGCCAGGAAGAGAAGAACGTAGATACCGATTCTTTCTCGATCCAAACGGCTGGGATCTACGGTGTAATAAAGGAAGTTAGCTAGATCATAAATCACCTGGTCATACTCTTCGGGTGTGAGGGATCCGGTACCTTCTACCAGTTCCAGAGGACTGAATCCTCGATGAAGCAAATCGTCACCACACTGCTCAGAAGTGATTGGTTCACCGCTCAATGGGTCTCTCATCTCGCCGCCATTGTCAGCAAGCAGTGGGATTTGTTTACAAACCTTTCGCTGTAAACCTTGCAACTCAACCAGAGGATGCGGCATACCTACGTTCTCGAACAGCAGGTTGTTAACACCAAATGGGCGTGTCTTATCCTCGTAGAATACACGCATGTACGTGTACAGATACTCAGGACCACCTTTTAGCATCGTATACAGTGTCAGATCCGGGGGAACCGAACCGAACCATTGCTTTGCATGATCTACTGACATCGTGTTGTCCATCAGAGAACCGATTTGGGCAGATGAGTCAAAAACCATGTGCTCCATCATCAGGTCGACAGGAATCCCCAGATCATCTGCAGTCCGCTGGTAACGCTGATACTTGAGTGAGTGACAACCCATACAGTAATTCAGATAGGTCTTCGCGCCACGCTGAAGCGATGCCTGGTCTTCCAGGTTAGGCTCCATTGCGTCAAGGGGAATAGGTGTTTCTCCGCCCGCCGCAAGCGCGAACCCTGGAAGCATGATCAGAACTGCTAACAACATCTTCTTTAAATTCATGGCCTTTTTCTTCATGGCATGGTCACCCTTTCCGGAACTGGCTTCGTCTTCTCAACGCTGGTGTACCAGGGCATTAACAGAAAGTAGCTAAAGTAGATGGCGGTGCAAATCTGCGCCACCAACGTCCTGCCCGGCGTCGGATGCTGAACGCCCAGGTAGCCCAGAATAAAGAAAGAGATAATAAACACAGTAAGGAAGATCTTACTGCCCCATCCTTTATACCGGATCGATTTTACCGGTGACTTATCCAGCCAGGGCAATACAACTGGCAACGCAATAGCACCGGCCATCACAACCAATCCCCAGAACTTCGCGTCAAGCCCGAACAACGGGAAGGTCGCAGCACGAAGCATTGAATAGAACGGCGTGTAGTACCAGACGGGTGCAATAAGATCCGGCGTCTTCAGTGGATTCGCGGGCTCATAGTTAGGATGCTCGATCAGGTAACCACCGCCATCGGGGAAGTAGAACATCACGACACAGAAGAGGAACAGGAAGGCGACGATCGCCGGCAAATCATGCCCTATCGTATAGTGCGGATGGAACGGAATGCTATCAATCGGCTTGCCATCCTCGTCGACGTTTTTCTTGATGTCGACACCGTCAGGGTTATTTGAACCCACTTCGTGCAGGGCAAGAATATGCAGAAACACAAGCACAATCAGCACTAGCGGAATCAACACCACATGCAAGGCAAAGAACCTGTTCAGGGTGATACCTGAAATATTGAAATCACCACGCACCCAGGTCGCAAGCGCATCACCTACAAACGGGATCGCTCCAGCCAGAGATACAATGACCTGCCCTGCCCAGAAAGACATATTCCCCCATGGCAGCAGGTAACCGAAAAAGCCTTCCGCCATCAACGCGACATAAATCAGCATCCCGAGAATCCAAATCAGCTCTCGCGGCTTTTGATATGACCCGTAAGCAAGGCCCCGAAACATATGCAGATAAACCACAAGGAAGAATGCTGAGGCACCGGTCGAATGCATATACCTGAGCATCCAGCCGTACTCCACATCTCGCATGATGTATTCGACGGAAGCAAAAGCCCCATCCGCCGTTGGCACATAGCTCATTGTTAGCCAGATACCGGTCAACAACTGGTTCACCAGGACCACAACAGACAGTACCCCGAAGAGGTACCAGATATTGAAGTTCTTTGGCGCATAGTATTTGGATAGATGCTTTTCATAGGTTTCCGTTACCGGAAGCCTGGCATCCACCCAATCCATCATGTTCTTAAATGACTGTTGTAAAGCTGACATCAAGCAGTCCCCTCGTCTTCTCCGATAACAATCACGGAGTCACTTTCATAAAAGTGAGGTGGTACTTCAAGGTTAGAAGGTGCGGGTACGCCTGTATAGACTCGACCGGCAAGGTCAAACTTGGAGCCGTGACAGGGACAGAAGAAACCGCCTATCCATTCCTCATCGAATACTTCCGGCTGGATAGCCGGACGGAATTTGGGTGAGCATGACAGATGCGTGCAAAGCCCAACAAGCACCAGTACATCTGGTTTGATTGAGCGGGTGTCGTTCTGGGCGTACACAGGTTGTTGCTCGCGCTGCGAATCTGGATCCGCCAGCCTGTCATTCTTGGAATTTAGCTCTTCAAGCATGACATCGGAACGCTTGACCACGAATATAGGTTTGTCTCTCCAGGCTGGGATAGGCCCCAATATTTCGCCCGGTGACATTTTACTGATATCGACTTTAACCGGTGCCCCTGCTGCCAGCGCTTTTGCGCTTGGATTCCAGGAACCGACGAATGGTACGGCGACTCCCACGACTCCAGCAGACCCAACGACAGTGGTCGCCCCAATCAGGAAGTTTCGACGTCCCGTGTTGACGCTATCTTCATTCACTATGAAATCTCCTTACCGTTACAACATCCACCCCGATATCCCGGATCCGCCTGGATTATCCTCGGGATTAAGGTGGGTAAGACCCCAAATTTGGCCGAGCGGATTCTACCACATATGCTCAGAAATATGTGGTGAAGACAGCGTTTTATCTGGAGTTTTTCCAATCCGATGGAAAGGCGAACCTTAGCGAGAAAAAAATTACCGCTTGGAAAACTGTGGCTTCTTACGCGCTTTCCGTAGTCCGACTTTCTTACGTTCGACTGATCTTGCATCTCGGGTAACAAAACCCGCACTTCGTAGGCTTGGGCGTAGTGTCTCATCGTAGGCCAGAAGCGCACGAGTGATGCCATGGCGAATTGCACCAGCCTGGCCGAATCCACCGCCACCGCGAACAGTCACGTTGAAGTCGAATTTACCTGTAACATCAGCAACTTCCAGCGGCTGTCTGACGATCATACGGGCGGTTTCCCGGCCGAAGTATTCATCGAGACTACGGTCATTTACCCGGATGCTCCCATCACCAGCGGTCATAAAGACTCGCGCTTTGGATGATTTTCTTCTTCCGGTTCCGTAATACTGGGTCATTGGCTGTTACCTAAATACTGGTTGTAGTTAAAATTGGGTAGTTAAAATTGGAAAGTTAGCTGGGCTAAATGTCTAAAAGCGTAGGCTGCTGTGCGCTGTGGGGATGATCGTTACCCGCATAAACCTTTAATTTGGCGAGCATTGCACGGCTCAGCTTGTTCTTTGGCATCATGCCCTTCACGGCTTTCTCGATAATCATTTCCGGGGATTTCACCAGCAGCTTATCGAAAGAAATCGACTTGATTCCACCTGGGTATCCAGTGTGGTGGTGATACAGTTTGTCCGTTGTCTTGTTGCCTGTAACGACAATCTTTTCCGCATTGACGACGACAATATAGTCGCCTGTATCAACGTGCGGTGTGAATTCCGGCTTATGCTTGCCTCTTAGACGGTTCGCAATCTCTGTACAAAGGCGTCCGAGAGTCTTGTCTGTGGCGTCTACGACATACCATTGATGCGTAGCTGTTTCTTTTCTGGCGCTAACTGTCTTCATGCTTAATAACTAACCGTCTTGTAGTGTTCAAAACCCTCTTTGTGAGCACACAGAGCAGGATTCAGGGAGCGCGCATATTAACCAAGGGACAACTCAGTTGCAAGGAGAATCCGGGAACCAATCAAACTACGGTAATTCCTTGATTTTCAAACCTTATTTCGGCGCGGAATCCAGGATATCGGGTGGCGATTTGTACTGAGCAAATTACGCCCGTAGCACCAACAGGGCTTCAACGGGGCCCAGAACACGGCCTGGCCCAATTCCGGCGCATTTCGGCGTGAAAGACAAGCCCAACGCTTAAGGCTTGTGCTCCTTCGCCAGATACTCCTTGGACTGCATCTCCTGTAGACGACTCTCGGTTCGCTGAAACTCAAAGGCCAGCCTTTGCCCACGATAAAGCGCCAGGATGGGAGATTCTGCAGAAATAATGAGTTTAACGTTCCTGTCATAGAACTCATCGACCAGGCTAATGAACCGTCGAGCCTGGTCCTCCTTCTTCTCATCGAACCTTGGGACATTGCCTACCAGTACTGTCTGGAAAAGCCTGGCCAATTCAATGTAGTCATTCTGGCTTCTTGGGCCATCGCATAGAGCTGCAAACTCAAACCAGGCTACACCGTCACCGCAGCGGCGAGTGACGATATCACGCCCCTCTATTGGCAGCACAATGGCCAGCTTGCCTTCATCGGGAGAAATACTGTGAAACGCGGCCTGCAATCCGCTTTCGGCCGCGGTATCGAGTGGGGAATGGTAAATCTCAGCTGATTCCAGCGCGCGCAGCCGATAATCCACGCCACCGTCCAGGTTATGAACATGCGTATGCGTGTTGAGCAATTCAATGGCCGGTAAAAATTTCCGCCGCTGCAATCCGTTTTCGTAAAGATGATCGGGTTCAACGTTTGAGGTAGCGACCAGCGTCACGCCCCGCCTGAACATCTCATCAAGCAAGCCCGCAATCAGCATGGCATCAGTAATATCACTAACAAAAAACTCATCGAAGCAGATGATTCTTGCCTGGTCCGCAAAACTGGCGGCTACCTTTTTAATTGGGTCCGGCTCACCCTGAAAGTCCCGGAGTTTCCTGTGGACCTCGCGCATAAAGCGGTGGAAGTGCAGACGCTTCTTTTCCTTTATCGGTAACTCTTCGTAGAAGAGGTCCATCAGAAATGTCTTACCTCGCCCGACACCGCCCCAGAAGTACAAACCCCTGGCCGGGACTGCGACAGCTTTCTTCCCTGCCAGACGGGCGAAGAAACCAGGAGACTTTGAGTCCCCGGTGGCAGCTATTTCATCAAAGAGTTTCTGGAGGAGTCGCAACGCAACTTCCTGGGATTCGTCGGACTGATATTCGCCTCGACTTACTCCGTCCAGGTAACGTTGCAAAGGACCTGACATTATAGGTGCGCTAACCTTTTACTCGAGCCAACGCGGACTCGGCATGAGCATCGAGACCTTCTTCACTGGCAAGAATAGCAGCGGCACGGCTAAGTTTTACGGCCCCCTCACGAGAACACTGAATAATCGACGTGCGAGTCTGGAAGTCATAGACACCCAGAGGAGACGCAAATCGAGCAGTACCGCTCGTTGGCAACACATGACTTGGACCTGCCGTGTAATCACCCACGACCTCAGCCGTATCGACACCCAGGAACACCGCACCGGCATGCTTCACATTGGGTAACCAGGCTTCCGGCTCATCAATCGCCAGCTGTAAGTGCTCGGGCGCAAGCCTATTCACAATCTCGAAGGCTTCAGCAAGGTCCCCGACCTTGATCAGCGCTCCCCGACTGGTAATTGCCTCCGAGATAATAGCCTGACGTTTTTGCTGTTCCAGCTGGATGGGTAGCTGCTCCGCAATCGTCCCCAGAAGTTTTTCGCTGGGTGAAATGACAATCGCCTGGGCCATCTCGTCATGTTCCGCCTGCGCAAACATATCCTGAATGACCCAACTCGGGTTAGCGCTATCGTCCGCCACAATCACCACTTCGGACGGTCCCGCGATCATATCGATGCCGACCTTTCCAAAAACCATTTCCTTGGCCGTCGCGACATAGATGTTTCCCGGGCCGACAATCTTATCGACCTTCGGCACGGCTTCAGTCCCAAACGCCATCGCCGCAATTGCCTGGGCCCCACCAATGGCAAAGACCTGATCAATGCCACAGAGATGTGCGGCCGCCAGAAGCGTTGGGTTAAGTTCACCACCCGGGGTGGGAACGCAGAGGATGATCTCATCCACGCCAGCAACCCGGGCAGGAATCGCCGTCATTATTACCGTTGATGGATAAGATGCTTTTCCACCGGGCGCGTAGATGCCTACCCGCGCCATAGGCTGAATACTTTGACCAAGGTTGTTACCCAGACTATCGGTATAACTCCACCCCTGGTCGGAGGCGATGGCTGCTTTTTGTCGCTCATGGTACTCGCGCACCCTGTCTGCTGACTCAATCAGCGCGTCACGAACAAGCTCATCAATTGAGTCATAAGCCTCTTGCAGTTGATCTTTCCCAATGGCCAGTTCGGCCATGCCTGAAACATGCTGACCATCAAAGCGATTGGTCAACTCGATCAACGCTTCGTCACCTCTGAGACGTACATCCTCCAGAATGCTGACGACACTAGCGCGGATCTGTATCTGATCGCCTTCCGGAAACTCACCCAGGGATTGCAACGCTTTGAGAAACTGCGGTGAATCGCTATCCAGTCGCGTGATCATGTTTCTTTTTCCAGCGCATCGATCAGTGATTTGATCCGATCGTATTTGGTTTTAAAGGAAGACTCGTTAACGATCAGGCGGGTGCTCACATCTGCAATATGCTCCATGGGAACCAGACCATTTGCCTTTAACGTGTTACCCGTCTCAACAATATCAACGATTCGGTGAGCAAGACCGGTTACCGGGGCAAGCTCCATCGCGCCATAGAGCTTGATGATGTCCACCTGGATTCCCAGGGAGGCATAATATCGCTTGGCTGTTTTCGTGAACTTCGTCGCTATGCGCAGCCTGGATGGCAGTTCGGGCTCGTTTTTCAGGCCCGCGACCATGATTTGGCATCTACCTAGCCCAAGGTCCAGCGGCTCATAAAAACCGACGCCACTGTGCTCCAGCAGGACATCCTTACCGGACATGCCGAGGTCGGCAATCCCATGTTCCACGTAGGTCGCAACATCGGCACCTCGCAGAACCATAATTTCCACGTCGTCACGATTGGTTTCAAACACCAACTTACGGGACTCTTGCGGATCGTCAGTCGGTACAATTCCTATCCGGGCGAGAAGAGACAGCTCATCGGTAAGTACCCGACCTTTAGTCAGTGCAATAACAAGTTTTGCAGACATGGCTCACTCCGACGCGACTCGCCTGATATTGGCACCGAGGTTCTGTAACTTTTCCTCAACCTGCTCATATCCGCGGTCGATGTGATAGATGCGATCTACGATGGTATCTCCGTGGGCCACCAGACCTGCGATGACCAGGGAAACCGATGCCCGCAGATCGTTCGCCATGACCGGCGCGCCGGTTAAATGCGGTACGCCTTCAACTATTGCTGTTGTGTTGTTTCCTTCAAGCCGGATATGGGCACCCATTCGATTCATTTCATGTACGTGCATGAATCGATTCTCAAAAATGGTTTCCTTGATGGTACTGGTACCCTCGGCAACGCTATTAAGTGCAATGATTTGTGCCTGCAGGTCAGTGGGAAACGCCGGGTATGGCGCGGTGACAAGACTAACCGCCTTGGGTCTGCGACCTTCCATATCCAGTTCAATCGTACTGCCATCGATTGTAATTATCGCGCCGGCTTCCCTAAGCTTGCTGATGACCACCTCAAGGTGCTCGGGATTCGCGTCGCGTATCTTGATTTTCCCGCCGGTCGCTGCGGCCGCTATCAGGTATGTTCCCGTTTCAACTCTATCGGCGATCACCCGATGTGAACAACCATGCATTGACGGCACACCGGTAATCGTAATCGTGTCAGTTCCAGCGCCTTCAACTTTGGCGCCCATCTTGTTCAGGAAGTCAGCCAGGTCGACAATTTCAGGCTCGCGCGCGCAGTTTTCCATTACCGTCACGCCATCCGCGAGGCAGGCCGCCATCATGATGTGCTCCGTTCCGCCAACCGTACTGAAGTCAAAATAGACATGGCCACCCTTCAAACCACCGTCGGTCGTTGCATTGACGTAACCGTCGACCATCTCGATCTTGGCACCCAGCGCCTCCAGGCCCCGCAGATGCTGATCCACCGGTCTAGGTCCAATGGCACAACCACCCGGCAATGAAACCTCCGCCTGACCGTAATGTGCCAACAAGGGCCCTAATACGTTAAACGAAGCACGCATGGTTTTTACAAGTTCGTAGTCCGCTTTAAAACTTTTAATCGTATTTGCATGAATCTCAATATTCATCTTTTCATCGATCACGACTTCTACGCCAAGCGATCCCAGGAGTTCAATCATGGTCGTAATGTCACGCAAATGTGGGACGTTACTTATCACAACCGGCTCGTCCGCCAGGAGTGCCGCAGCAAACATTTTGAGCGCGGAGTTTTTTGCACCGGAGGCGCGTAGCTCGCCCTTAAGTACCGCACCACCCTGTATTAGTAGTCTATCCATAGCTATCAGCTGGCCTCTTCCAGTGTTTGGGTAATCATCGAAACCGCATGAATCTCCCCTGATTTAATTCTGTCATCAAGAAGAGCATAGATTTTCTGTTGTCGCTTGACCCTGCTCAGGCCAACAAACTCATCGGACACAATCTTAAGGCTCAGTTTGTTGCCCTCGGCAACGAGGTCAAGCTCGCATTGGGGTATTTTCTCCCGCAATACAGCTTCAATAGCTGGGACATCCATGGACAAGACTCGGTTGGGTGATAAAGGCGCGTCATATTAGCACGCAGCGCTGCTTTCCATAAGCATTCAGAATCCGAGCAAATCAACTAAGCCGGCCAGACTCGCCATAGCCACCAGCCTTTCGCTCGCAGATTCAAACTTGAGCGAACCACCAGCTCCCTTTGAGCGTCTTAGCATAAAGACCAGCAGCGCCATGACGGCCGACCCCTCTATCTCCAGTCCACTCAGGTCCACCACCAGATCTTCACTTGCCGGAACCGTTTGCTCAATTTCCTTTTTATACGACATGAGAGACTCCAGACCCAGGTGCCCGGACAGAACCAACCTGTTCCCCTCAAGATTTATCGTCGACATCCACAGACCAGTTCTCGATAACCTTATCGACATCCCTATTGTACTTCTGCATGTACGCGTTGAACTGTGAACGAAATTGCAGGCCTATATTGATGCCATTAATAATGACGTTCCTTAGCATCCAGCGCCCGTCGTCGCTCCGTTCCAACTGGTACTGGACAGGATAGATCGCACCAGATTTGGCATACACCTCCAGCATTATCACAGCACGATTTTCCTTTTTCTGAGCAACCTTCGGCTCAAGGACAATTACTCTTTCATTATCAAATTCAACCAGCGCTGACACATAGGTGCCTATCAACGATTCCTTGAACCGCTCAACAAACGCCATCTGCTGCTCCGGCGACGCAGCCCGGTAATGTTTGGCCATAACCCCCTTCGCAAAACCGACAAAATCAACATAGGGTTCCAGTGCATTTTGTACTTCTGCAAAAAAATTGTCCGGATCGGACTCATATATGGGTTGTACTTCCACGAGACGAGCAAGCAGCAGGTCAGTGGACTCCTGAACACTTTCATAGGCCGTTTCAGGAACATTTGATGCGCCCCAACCAGGGAGCGAAAACGATAGCAGCATCGCGATTATCAGGTTTTTCATCAGCAAACTCCTAAAACTTGTCGAGCAGAAACTGACCGATCAACTCTTCAAGGACAATCGCAGATTGCGTGTCGGAAAATTCCCCTTCATCAATCAGATATTCATCTTCAGCACCGATACTGATCCCGATGTATTTTCCTCCTAACAAACCCTCTGTCAGGATAGATGCCGTCGAATCAGTACTAATGTTATCCACATCAGCGTTAATGATCATTTTGATACGGGCGTCGTAGCGATCCTTGTCATAATTAATGCTAACAACCTGGCCCACCTCAACACCCGCGACACTCACCTTGGCCCGCGGCGCCAACCCTCCAACATTTTCGAAATTGGCATAAACAACATAATAGTTCGACTCACTATCAAGGCTGTACCCACTAACCCGCGTCGCCAATATACCCAGGGAGACCATGCCGGCCAGCATGAATGCACCGACTACAATTTCTATGGTTCGCATCTGCATCGATTCACTCCTAATAATCAAACATCATCAAGGTCAGAAAAAAGTCCAGCACCAGTACTGAGACACTTGAGTAAACTACCGTTTTGGTTGTAGCGGATGATATCCCTTCGCTGGTCGGTATAGCATCGTAACCCTGAAAAACAGCAATCCAGGTCACTACCAGGCCAAATACCACGGACTTGATGACGCCTTTCATCACCTGCCGGACAAAGTCCACGCCATCCTGCATCGTTGACCAGAAGGTACCCTCGTGCACACCCAGCCATTCGACTCCAATAACCGCTGAACCCCAGATGCCCACCACACTAAACATGAGCGCCAACAGGGGCAACGCAATAAAACCACCCCATAGCCTGGGTGCAAGAATTCGCTGCATGGGATCCACTCCCATCATTTCCATACTGGTCAGCTGCTCAGTGGCTTTCATCAAGCCGATTTCTGCCGTCACTGCGGAACCAGCCCGGCCGGCAAACAGGAGCGCCGAAACGACCGGCCCTATTTCCAACACCAGTACCAGTGCTACACCTAACCCAAGAGCCGACTCGGTCCCGTATTGCACCAGTTGGTCGTAACCCTGTAGCGCCAAAACGGCGCCTATTGAAAAACCTGAAAGTACCGTAATGACCACAGACAGCACACCCAGCTGGTAGACCTGTCTGATGATGAGCGGCAAATTACTGAGCCTGGGTCGCCTGACAATCGACATCCACCAGAGACGTCCCGCCCTGCCAAGGGTCTGAAATACCTCCAGGCTAAATCTGCCCAGTCCGCGTATCAGCGTTAGCATATGAGTTGCTCAATCAAAATTAAACCAACCTACCTTTTGATTTTCCGTCAGCATTTCTTCTGCATAGTCCGTCGCCGGATAATGAAATGGCACCGGTCCATCCGGAAGTCCATCCATAAACTGTCGGATGCGTGGGGATTGGTCTTCCCGCAGGAAACCGCGCTCACCCTCACCTATCACCCGACCATCTGAAATGATGTAGATGTAATCAGAAATGTTCGCCGTCTCCTCAATATCATGGGAGACGATAATACCGGTGGTTTTGTACACCTCGGCCACTCGCCGGATCAGCTCAACAATGACACCCATCGCGATAGGATCAAGCCCCGTAAATGGTTCGTCATACATGATGAGCCCTGGATCAAGGGCCATAGCTCTTGCCAGCGCGACTCTTCTTAACATCCCCCCTGACAGCTCACTGGGATAAAGTGTGCTCGCGCCTCTCAAGCCGACAGCCTGAAGCTTGATCAGCACCAGGTCACGGATCAGATCCGCAGACAGGTCCGTATGAACATTCAGCGGAAATGCTACATTTTCAAACACCGTTAAATCCGTAAAGAGTGCTCCACTCTGGAACAACATGCCCATATCTCTCCGGAGCTCAAACAGTTCTTCGCGAGACAATGCTGCAACGTCTTTGCCATTAACGATAACCGAGCCTTTCTCTGGACGAAGCTGGCCACCAATCAGTTTCAGCAGTGTGGTCTTGCCTGAGCCACTCGGCCCCAGGATAGCGACGGTCTGGCCTTTTTTAATGCGCAGAGAAAGCCCATCAAAAATCGTCTTTCGACCTCTTCGATACACGACGTTCTCAAATCTAACCAGATCTTCTGCCATAACCTCGGGACAATCCCTTAACCTGAATGGCGAAACTATCACCAAGCTAATGATGCTACCAGCCTTGGCGCCTAAATCACCTTGCCCGCTAACGCTTGTAACTTGCAAACACCAGAGAGAAACTCTTTAATTAGCCGCTTGTCCCCACCCCTTCCCGCAATCCAAAACGGTCCATCGACGGATGATCTACTACAGCGCAGCACTCCTTGTTGGTTTTCTTGTGCTTTTCAAGAGTGCGGACCAGTTTGTTATTGGTTCTGTAGCATCCTCCAGAAACTTCAATATCTCTCCGACGATCATTGGCCTGACCGTGGTCGCACTGGGCACCTCTGCGCCTGAAATTTTTGTATCTGCCATTTCAGCAA
>JABBBA010000215.1 GCA_018607685.1 K189A clade bacterium
CTGCGTCCCCTTTTAGGTGAGGATTTGCGGGGGTACACGTGGTAACTTTGTGCGTTGGGGAATACACGTGAATACTTTCTATGCTGCTAGCACAAAGCATTGTCGGCCTGCTGACATTGATAGGCCTATGTTATCTATTTAGTGAGAACCGTCGCGAGGTTCATTTCCCAATTGTTGTTAAGAGCCTGCTGCTACAGCTTGTCTTTGCACTACTACTTCTAAAGTTACCTGCTTCCCAAAATCTGTTTGTCGTACTCAATGATGGGATCTCGGTGTTACAGGCCGCTACCCGCGAAGGAACGACATTTATCTTCGGATATCTGGGCGGTGGGCAGCTACCCTTTGACGAAACAGTTCCCGGCGGTGGGTTCGTGCTCGCGTTCCAGGCAATGCCCCTGGTAATCGTTATCAGCGTTATTTCGGCAATCCTGATGTACTGGAAAGTACTGCCATTTGTTATGCGAGGCTTTTCTCTCATCCTGGAAAAGACGCTTGAGATCGGCGGCGCACTCGGACTGGGTATTTCGGCCAACGCTTTTCTTGGCATGATCGAGTCACCCCTTCTGATCAAACCCTATCTATCAAAAATGAGCCATGGTGAACTGTTTGCCGTCATGACCGCAGGCATGGCGACCATCGCAGGCACCATGCTGGCACTTGAAGCAGCCGTCATCAGCAGTGTTGTACCGGATGCCATCGGACACCTGATCAGTTGTTCACTCATTACGCTGCCGGGTGTTGTATACATCGCCCATCTACTGGTCCCCGACCGCTCCCAGGCCACATCCGGGGAAGGCGAAATTGACAGGGGTGCAGACAACCTGATGGACGCGATCTCTACCGGCACCAGCAACGGCTTGCAGCTGTTCCTTAATATCGTCGCGATGATCATCGTCATCGTTGCACTGGTGTATCTGGTAAACGCCACCCTTGGGTTATTCCCGAATGTCTATGGAGAAGCAATCAGCCTGGAGAGAATACTCGGCGTACTCATGGCGCCATTAACGATGATGATGGGCATCCCCTGGAGCGAAGCATTTATTACAGGGCAACTAATGGGAACGAAAGTTGTACTGACTGAATTCGTTGCCTATGTCAGGTTCGGGCAAATGCCCGTTGAAGAACTGACGGAACGTACCCGCATCATTATGACTTACGCGCTGTGCGGATTTGCGAATTTTGTCAGCCTGGGCATCATGATCACAGGCCTGGTCACCATGGTGCCTGAACGAAAGGTTGAGATCATGAACATGGGCTTGAAATCCATTCTCGCAGGCACAATCGCCACCTGCACGACCGCCACGCTGGTTGGCATTATCATTACGTTTTGATTACCCGAAGCCTCACTCACTGGGGTTTGTATGACTTTCACGTCGAGAACGATGTTCTCATCGATGTCACCCCTGTTCCCAATGACCCCGACCCAAGCCCTATCGGCAAAAACCTGGTTAAAGGCAACTACGCCCATCGCATAACCCACCCCTCGATCAGGAAAGGGTTTCTTGAGGGCAATAAATCCTCAGTTAGAGGAGAGGATGAATTTGTCAGGGTCAGCTGGGACGATGCACTCGACCTGGTCGCCGGCGAACTGGACCGGGTAAAAGAAACCCACGGCAATACCGCTATTTACGCGGGTAGCTACGGCTGGGCCAGCGCCGGTCGATTTCATCACGCTCTCAGCCAACTCCATCGATTCCTGTCCTGTTTCGGCGGATATACCGAATCAGTCAATGCCTATAGCTTCGCCGCCGCAGAAGTCATCCTGCCGCATGTCATTGGCCGGTACGATGGACTACTCAAGGCGCCGACAAGCTGGCCCGAAATCATCGATCATTGCGAACTGATGGTTTGCTTTGGTGGTATGCCACTTCGTAACAGCCAGATTACCAATGGCGGGATGGGTAAACATGTCCAGCGAGGTTACATGCACCGCGCAAAGGCCGCGGGGGTTAAATTCATCAATATCGGTCCCATGCGTTCAGACAACGCCAGCGAACTCGCCTCGGACTGGATCCCAACCAGACCCGGAACCGATGTTGCGCTGATGCTGGGTCTTGCGTTCGAGCTCTACACCAATAACCTGCACGACCTTCAGTTTCTTGAACGCTACTGTTCAGGCTTCGATAAATTTAAGCAGTACCTGACAGGCGAAAGCGACAACCAACCCAAGACGCCTGACTGGGCGTCAACGATTACGGGCGTCCCGTCACTCCGGATCAAGACACTCGCCCACCAGATGGCGGAATCTAAAACCATGATGTCACTATCCTGGTCCCTGTCACGACATCAGCATGGTGAACAACCCTACTGGATGGGCATAACCCTGGCCGCGATGCTGGGACAGATGGGTTTACCGGGAACCGGAATCGGCCTGGGATATGGCGTAGAAAACAAGGTCGGTAAAAATGTTGCTGGCAAGTATCTGGGTCACTTTCCGAGGCCACCCAATCCGGTCAACAGTCAAATACCGGTCGCTCGCATCACAGACATGCTTGAGCGCCCCGGGCAACCCTATCGGTACAACAACGCCGAGCACCGCTATCCTGATATCCGCCTGATCTACTGGGCCGGTGGAAACCCGTTCCATCACCATCAGGACCTGAATCGATTTAAGGCGGCGTGGCAGCGCCCGGAAACAGTCATCTGCCATGAGCTGGTTTGGAACAGCACGGCACAACACTCTGACATTGTCTTACCGGTGGCGTCGTTTCTTGAACGAAATGATATAGGCGGCGCTCCCAACGAAGACATACTGGTCGCAATGAAACAGGCACTGCCGCGGTTCGCTGACTCTTTAACGGACTACGAGATATTTTCGCGCATCGCTGAACGGTTGGGCGTTGCCAACGTATTCACCGAGGGGAAATCTGAACAAGACTGGATTCGTTCACTTTACCAGGCGACGATTGCCGCCAATCCCGATATGCCCGATTTCGACTCCTTCTGGGCGAACGGGATCCACGAATTTGAAGCACCAGCGCCACACAATCTGTTTAGCAGGTTCAGGAATGACCCCGAGAAGCAAAAGCTGGCAACGACAGACGGGCGAATCATGATCAACCTGGAATCATTGGGTCATCCTGCCTGGCACGAACCCGGAGAGTGGACAGGTAACACCGGCGGGCACCCTTTCCACCTGATCAGTCACCAGC
>JABBBA010000347.1 GCA_018607685.1 K189A clade bacterium
CCTGATGGCCTCTGTACCGATCTACAGGCTTAGGGAACTACATCAATTATTGCTGGCGAAGGGCTACTACGAAGGAATTGAGTTCCCCAGAGGGTATCTGGGCCTGTTGCGGCAGGTTACCTACGCAACTTAAAGAAAGGGAACAGGAGAAGAAACGGCGCGCTAGGTGCCGTCTGTTTCCAGGGAGTCTATGGAAACGGGCGCATCCGGTGATTCGCCCTGATCTGTTTTGATCCGCTCGAAAATTTCTTCGCGGTGCACGGCGACTTCCTTAGGAGCGTCTACCCCTATCCTTACCTGATTACCCTTCACGCCTAATACCGTTACCGACACGTCATTGCCTATCATTAACGTCTCACCAACTCGCCGGGTTAATATAAGCATGAACCTACTCCTTTGGTAACAGATACACTTTCGTTAAGGCGAAAGTATGCCAAGTGATTCAGGTCACTTAACCTCTTCTGACAATTCAAAAGCAGAATGTAGCGCCCTTGCCGCCAGCTCTAAATACTTCTCTGCCAGGACCACTGAAATTTTAATTTCAGACGTTGATATCATCTGAATATTGATCGACTCATCGGCCAGAACTTTAAACATCTTGCTTGCCACACCGGCATGGGAACGCATTCCAACACCAACCAATGACAGCTTTGCAATTTTATTGTCACCCGACACTTCTCTTGCATCAATGTTTTTCGCAATATTTTCCAAAATCTCTTTTGCCTGTTCGTAATCATCTCGACGAACGGTGAAAGTAAAGTCTGTACTCATGTCTGCGGCAACGTTCTGGACTATCATGTCTACTTCAATGTTTGCGTCGCTGACCGGCCCAAGAATTGCTGACGCAATACCGGGCACATCTTTTACACCCAATATCGTCAGCTTCGCTTCGTCGCGCGTAAACGCAATTCCGGAAATGATTGGTTGCTCCATTGACTCATCCTCTTTCGTAATCAGGGTGCCAGGTTTCTCTTCAAAGCTCGACAACACTCTTACTGGCACCTGGTACTTACTGGCAAATTCCACGGCCCTTGTATGCAACACTCGACTGCCAAGACTGGCAAGTTCTAACATTTCTTCAAATGTCATCTGCTTAAGACAACGTGCGCCTTCCACTACTCTTGGATCTGTTGTGAAGACGCCTTCTACATCGGTAAATATCTGACACTCATCGGCCTTCAGGACAGCGGCGAGCGCAACTGCGGTCGTATCGGAGCCGCCGCGACCCAGGGTGGTTATGTTGCCGTTCTGGTCGACGCCCTGGAATCCGGCCACGATAGGCACAATGCCGTCAGCGATCTTCGCCTGGAGCACCGTCTCGTCAATATTTAGGATTCTTGATTTGCCGTGTTCGCTGTCGGTCAGGATGCTGGCTTGCCGGCCCAGAACCGATTCCGCTCTAACGCCAAGTTTCAACAGAGTCATCGCCAGTATGGCTATTGTTACCTGCTCACCGGTGGACAGCAAAACATCCATCTCCCGCCTGGCATCCAATCCGTTGTAATTGACCTCATTGGCCAATGACACAAGTCGATCGGTTTCGTCACCCATCGCTGAAACGACGACAACCACATCATGACCGGCATTCTTTGAGCGAATGATGCGCGCAGCAACATTTTCGATGCGTTCAACCGACGCTACGGAGGTTCCACCAAATTTTTGGACAAAAAGCGACATGCCGCCTTAACCCGTTTTGAAAGGGCGCCTATTTAATAGAAATTTGGTGAAAAAAACTACAGTAGATTTCGGGCAAATGCCTCAACACTCGCAAGTGCCGCGGGTAAAGCGTCCGGATCAGAGCCGCCAGCACGCGCCATATCGGGACGTCCACCACCCTTACCGCCTACCTGTGAAGCCACATGGTTCACCAGGTCTCCGGCGTGAAATCGATCCGTCAGGTCCTTGGTTACCCCGACAATAAGGCCAACTTTGCCCTCACTGACGGTTCCCAGAACAACGATCCCACTACCGATCTTGTTTTTTAGCTGGTCGAGCACGTCCGGCAGGGATTTTGTGTCGGCCCCATCCAGCTGACTGACAACCAGCTTCACGCCGTCAAGATCGATGGCCGATTCGGCGATATCCTTACCGCCACCACCTGTTGCAAGCTTTCGATTGAGGTCAGCAATGGTTTTATCCAGCTTTTTGTTCTGGTCAATCAGCGCACGCAATTTGTCCGTCAGATTATGGCTGTCAGCGCGAACAAGGCTACTTGCCTGGGCAAGTAAATCTTCATTGCTTTCAATCTGCTCAAGGGCCGCCGGGCCGGTGATTGCTTCAATTCTTCTAACGCCGGAGGCTACGCCCTGTTCAGAGACAATTCTGAACACACCAATATCACCGGTACGCGCTGCGTGAGTTCCACCGCATAGTTCCACGGAAAAACCTTCGCCCATCGTCAGCACGCGAACTTCTTCGCTGTACTTTTCATCAAAGAGCGCCATGGCACCTTTATTTCGTGCCGACTCCAGGTCCATTATTTCCGTTTCGATATCACTGTTCACGCGGATCTCGGCATTGACCAGTCGTTCTATTTCTCGCAATTGTTCCCTGGACACCGCCTCGAAATGGGAGAAATCAAACCGGAGACGGTCTGCGTTCACCAGTGAACCCCTCTGGTTCACATGTTCACCGAGAATCGTGCGCAGGGCGGCATGCATTAGATGCGTTGCAGAGTGATTTAGTCGCGTTGCGTCTCGTAGCTGTCGATCAACAACCGAGCGAACCTTGTCTCCCACCGCCAGACTTCCGTTAACCAGCTGCCCCCGATGCAGGAAGGCATCACCGCTTTTGACAGTATCCGTGACATTCAATTCAACGCCGTCAGCAACCAGCTGACCGGTATCACCAGCCTGCCCACCCGACTCAGCATAGAAAGGCGTTCTATCCAGAACAACCAGTGCTTCGGTGCCTGCGTCAGCCTGATCAACCTGAGCGCCATCAACGATGATGCCGACGACTGTGGATTCATCTTCCAGGGAATCGTAACCAACGAATTCGGTAACTTCGCTTAGCTGCAAATCACCCGTATCGGCGGAACCAAACTGGCTAGCTGCGCGCGCCCTTTCCCGCTGGGCTTCCATTTCACGATCAAAACCTGGCATATCGAGGGTCAGATGACGTTCTCGGGCTATATCGGCGGTCCGGTC
>JABBBA010000346.1 GCA_018607685.1 K189A clade bacterium
AAAATGTATAGCGGTCAAGAACTACCTGTTCGCCAGAGAATTGTGGATGCGCACCAGGCGGCGATTGATTCGTTTGCAGATCCGGGAACCTGGTTAGACAGTCAGTTACGGGTGGCGATATTGGCGGAGACCAGGCATGCACACACATGCCGGTTATGCATGGAGCGAAAGGATGCTCTGTCGCCCTATGCTGTGAAAGGTGATCACGAGGCGCTTACCGACCTACCTGATGATCTGGTTGAGGTTGTGCATAGAATCACAACGGACTCAGGCCGGTTGACCCAGTCCTGGTACAGAGGAATTATTGACACTGGCATTTCACCAGAAATGTATGTCGAGACAGTTGGGCTCGTTGCTACATCTATCATCATCGATAGTTTCGGTACGGCGCTCGGGTGTGAACCGGCTGAGCCACCCACGGCAAAAACAGGCGAACCCGGTAGAGAACGAAATCCAAAGGTCATTGATGCGGGGGCATGGGTACCCATGCTGGATGTCGAGCAGGAGGAAACCGAACTCGAAATTCCAACAGCGCCCAACATATTCAGGGCAATGGGTCTTGTTCCGGGTGCTATCGCGCATTTCTTTAGCGTGATGAGATCCCAGTACTCGCTAACCGAGTACGAAATTAGCCTGGGTCGATCACAGATCGAGTTGTTGGCTTCGAGGATATCTTCTCTGAACCAGTGCTTTTACTGAACTACTTCACACACCATGCTGCTTCGTCGAAGTGGCGAGAATAGTGAAGAATCCTACAATCTGGCCGGTGTATTAGGCGAAGCCGAAGTCGGTGTCGAAGATGAAGACCTTCTGGTTGCCATTGCTGAGGCTGTGTTCGCCGGTGATTCTGTGGAACTTACTCGGGTACGCGCAGAGGCATTGCCTCGTATCGGCGCTGAAAAACTTGTTGATGCCATTGGCATCGCAAGCGGATTCAATGGCATTACCAAAGTGGCGAATGCCACCGGAATTCCGCTTGATGCCAGAACAGAAGAAGTCACGGAAGATATGCGCCAGCAAACCGGAATCGATGATTACTCTGAGTCTCACAAATCCAGCATCTATGGCTAGTCTGTCAGGGCAGTAAAACGCCGCCGTCGACATCGATGGTGGTGCCTGTCTCACGAAGCCTTTGAGCGAGGGCAGTATTTTTTTCATAATACGTTAAGGCTCAACAAGTTAAGTCAACATAGAGACTACATGGGTCACTTGTTAAAATCGTTATTTTTAGGTGGCGACGGCGATATGATCACTAAAGGTCTCACTTCCCAGAACGAGCCCCTCGTCGCCGAAACGGGACATGGAACACTAACAGTTCCTTGCGGGAGATTTGCGGGACACGGTCATGCACCATTGTGCACTGTGATGCATAGTTGGCAACGGACGTCGGACGGCCGCACCCCCGGTAAGTTATTGATTTAGTTAATATTGAGATTCAGGCTTTCGTCTTGAAAATCCCCGTGTCCTGCCAAGAACAAAGTTGATTACTCTGGCACTTCACTCGTTGAGTTGTAAGGCGCGCAGCTCCTGAAGGTCAGGTTGATGATTGGTTTTCGCCTCGATCAACTGACCCGGCAGCCGCAGCCATTGATCATCTGGCAATCTTTACCCCGAAGACGATATATACGCTCACACTTATGATCTGTTCCTAACCCCGGTCGTACAAATAGTATTTATGAGGCCTTAATCATGTACGCCGTCTTAATAGACCCGGTATCCGAAGAACTGAGCAAGATCGAACTTAACGATCATGACAAGATCGCCTCAGTGATCGGCTTCGAAACCATCATTTCAGATGAAATATCAGGCAGTACTGATCTTCTCCACTTTGATGAAAATTGCTTTATCCGAGGAACCCCGGGTCGATTTCAGCTTGATGCGTTACCACCCGTCGCTGGCAAGGCCATTGTGCTTGGCACTGGCGCCAACGGAGATTCACAGTCACCAGAGCTGGCAATAGAAACGCTAAAACAAAGAATAAAGTTCATCTCCGATATTCCATGAACCTAAAGGACAAAATCGATGTCCGCCTGGTATTGCGAGCAGTGTCGCGCATTCTTGAGAAGGGTGCACAAACTGACCAGGGTGCAATCTATAGGGGGATAACAGTTGTTTCCGATTTTGACGGTTACAACGTTACTGTGAGCACGAAAGACGCAAGCATCACCGTGATGTTCCACAATACTTTCAACACAGAGTATCGAAGCGCCGTGCAAATGACCCAGTTATACGACCAGCTGAAAGAGATTGTCCGAGAGTCGTCACGCTAAACATCATCACACGTCCCATTACTTTGTAGATTTACCAGCCCTCCCCCTAAACAGCTTCAAACGAAGCCCAGGGACAAATCAATCGTAACCTCCCGGGTATAAGAAGAATTGCCACGTTCATCGTCTAACCTGATCATTCCCATTGACTCAGCCTGAGTCGAACAAAGGGTCGAGCCATTTCCCCGGTCCTGTTAAAAGGACCTCCCCACGCCTATTGATCCCATCGACGCTTTACGACGTAAAACTCTCATGCCAGAAGGACCAGAAATCAGACGTGCAGCAGATGCCATTGCCAAGGTGCTAGAGGGCCGCGTAATAGAAACGGCAGGCCTCCACCACGTTGCGCTAAAGGGAGCCGAAAGCCACATTGTTGGGCGAAAGGTTCAAAAGATTGCTTGTCATGGCAAAGCCCTGCTCACGCATTTTTCCTCGGGGAAAACCCTCTACTCACACAACCAGCTCTATGGCATTTGGCGAGTCGTACCCAGGGGAGCATTGCCAACGACCAAACGCGCGCTTCGCATAGCCCTGCATACCGAAGAACACAGCGCACTACTCTACAGCGCGACTGACATTTCATTGTGGGAAACCAGCGCCCTTGACCAGCATCCCTTCCTAAAGCGTCTCGGACCCGACCTGCTGACTGCAGAAACACAGCCCCAGGTAATTTTAGAGCTTCTTGAAAGTGCGGGCGTCAGGAATCGTCAGCTGGCAACACTGTATCTTGACCAGAGCTTCATTGCAGGCATTGGCAACTATTTGCGTTCAGAAATCCTTTTCTTTGCCGGTGTGAATCCGCTTTCCAAACCCCGTGAACTCACCTTACAAAAAAAAATGAAGCTTGCTCGAAACACGATCTCCATAAGTC
>JABBBA010000110.1:0-11958 GCA_018607685.1 K189A clade bacterium
ATACATTGACCTGAAGCTATCCCCTCCGCTGTCACCCAGGGAAATTAACCACCAGCCAAACGCCCCCGCCAGAAAACCTGCCCGGAGCCAGGGCCTGTAAACGTATCGCAACAACAGCAGCGCACTGGCAGAAATAATCAACGCATAGATCATGGCAATGACAATCTGGCCGCTGCCTGATGAGGTGAGGATTGGCACCAGGTAAGCTCCCAGAATGCCAAACGCCGCTAATACCGGACCATGGATGTAGGCCATTGTCATGGTAAAAACAGCCACCATCGCCATGAGTACAAATGCAGCGACCGGAGAGATGAGCTCAAATAGTCGCAGGCCAACCAGCAAAGTGGCGAACAGAGTGATACTGCCAGCCCCCGCCATCGCGGCAAAAGATGGGTGGACAGATCCGGTCCTGCGGCGAAAATATTCAGCCGCAGCATGAAGTCCCAGACCGGTGCCAAGGCCTGCAACAAATCGGGCAGTTGGGCCGAGCAGTCCCTGCTCAATCGAAAAACGAACCAGAAAGATACCAGCCAGGGCAACACAGGCGCCGCCAAGCCAGATCATCCAATTGTCCCGTAGATTCTGGACTATTCTGTGAGGACCTGCGAAACCATTTGCCCGGGCAGATACCGCAGTTTCTTCCCAGCTTGAAGAAGCCGGAGGCGGCTCAGATTCCCGAAAATCAGAATCTTCTTCGACCTGATTCTCATCCGGCCTTTCATCTTCCCGCCCTGCACCTGATTGCCCAGGAACATCAGAAGAGGAGAATTGTTCAGCATCTTTAGACAAGGCCAGCGCGGAGACGTCAGCGCTTAGCCGGGACAGTTTGATTTGTAGACTACGCTGTTCTTTACGCACTGATCTGAGTGAACTAAATGCCACCAGACCAGCGATCGAACCGCCGAATAGCAACAGCACGGCCAGGACCGCGATCAGTTCCATCGTGCTGCGCTATTCATTCAGGCCATATTCCAGGTCGCGGGAATTCGTAAAAGTTAAGTAGTCGAGAACACCTCTGGCGTGTAGAACCCGTGGAACTGATGAGGTACGTGATGCTTTAGCTTCAACGAACACACCTGGTTATTCACATCATCGGCACGATAGATCTGCAGCTCGCTTTTGTGCTCGAACGCGTTGTAAACAACTTCCATTAGATAACCATCGTCTTCCCTGGTCGCATTAATCGCCGGGAAAAATACAGGCTCCGAGCCATAACATCCGGGCGGCAGTGTCACCACGGTCGCCTCCCCATCGCGTGTTACCCGGGAGATCCCGTTAAAGAAACTGTTAGCGCCATTATCGATGGAACAGGCTGTGTAGGTGACTTCGTTTCTCGATCCAGTAAAGGCTGTGTTGAATGTTGGGAATTCACATTCCGTATCCATGACCTTTTCAGTTCTCACCTCACCCGTCTTCATGTTCATGAAGTAGCGCATATACCAGCCACCGCCAAATCGGCCGTCCGGGTTAAAAACATCCTGCAAGGTATCATTGGCAGCGAAGTTGTCCTGGAACATTCCGTCGACAATAAGCTCGTCGCCTTCGTCGAAGGCATTACCGAAGTGAATCATCGCACCGGGTTCTGTTTCAAAGCGCTTCACTTCTGTCAGTGTGTCCAGATCAACAACAACGATCTGCATCGGTATTGATTCATCAAACGTCACCTGGTCAGAGATGGTTTTGGTACCAATAACCACGGGCATCATGTTGCCGAACACGATAGAACCCAGGAAAAAGATGGCGTACTTGTCTGACAGTGCAAAGTCATGGCAGAAAGGAAAAGTATCCAGAGGAATCTGCGCTTTTTTAAACAGCGTTCCCTCAGGGTTAATACGAAACATATTGATACAGGGCTTCGGACCCTTCAGCCCAAAACCTGATACGCCGGCACCATAGTTGATGTACTCGCCGGTTCTGGGGTGAACTTTGCCATGTGCGCTGAACACCATGGATGGCTCCAATTCACCGTCGTAGGTGAACTCACCAATCGTATCGAGTGAACCCGGCTGAAGTTCCCAGGGCTTACCCCCCTCGTTTAGCGCCAGCAAATGTCCGCCGTGATAAATGGTATTCGTGTTAGCCGGATTCGCGGGCATTTTCAGAAAATTTGAAAGAAAACCGCCTGGCACCTGCGTACCAAATCCCCGGTAGAGGACTTTTTGTGCAGCGGTCTCTTCAATGTACTTGGGCGTTCGCACATAGCGATTGCGAAAATGCGCCTTGCCTTCATTAAAGGTGAACTGGCACAGCATGCCATCACCATCAAACCAGTGACCGTACTTAGAATCACCAATACGCTGCCTGCCCGGGCCGTTCCTGAAGAAAGTACCTTTTATATCGGTCGGTATTTCGCCCTCGATATCTTCAAGATCGTAGTCATATTCCACATCCAGGTTTTCCAACCCACCGTGGCAACTCGGGATTTCATTGGCGCCTAACGCTTGTACACTCATTGGTTTATCTCTTTAGTTTGTAGTTTGTTTGTTCTCTCTCGAACAGTCGTCGCTTAAGCGCCACTGGCACCTTGATGCGGCTGACGGCATACAGGTCAGTTAGACTGAGAGACTAATCTGAAGTTCATGGCTATGCCGCCTCTGGTGGCTTGCCATCCAGAATCGAGACGCGCTCGCCATACCTATCAAATCCCGCGTAATCCCTTATTGCCTGATGCTGAACACACCGATTATCCCACATAACAAGCGTATTCGGGGTCCACTTCATTCGACATTGGATTCGAGCATTTTTGGCAACAAAGTCATACAGGCCAGATAACAACATATCGCTCTCCCAGCGAGGCATGCCTTCGATATGAGAGGTGAAACTGCTATTCACGAAAAGCAGGGGAACGCCCGTTTCCGGATGCCTGGTGATAATCGGGTGACTCGCCTGGGGGTATTCCTGACCTGCACGCAACTTGATCCCGTAACTTCGAAGATCAATTTCGCCATCGTGAAACGCCGTTTTCCTCATCAGTAGCGCCTTCAGGTCACTGGAGAGCTCACTAAACGCCTCATACATATTGGCAAACATGGTATCTCCACCCCCATTATCCGGGACCTTCGTCACATACAGGAGTGACGCCATGGGTGGTATCGCCTCGCAACTGACGTCCGAGTGCCAGGCTTCGCCATTACTTCGTGGCGCGTCGGCCGGCGTATCGATAACAAAAATCTCCGGGTCGCCGCCTTTGTTCAACCCACTCCGGTGGGATGGGTGGATATGCAATTCGCCAAAATATCCCGAGAACCGTTTATGGTCTTCTCGCGACAGAGACTGATCCCTGAATACCAGCACAAGATGCCGGAGAAAAAGTTCCCGAAGCTCGGAGATCACCTCCGGGGCCAAAGGTTTCGATATATCAAGCCCGCTAATTTCAGCACCAATCTTTGGCGTAATGTCAGAAACTTCAATGGTCATAAGAGGTTAGCCCAAAAAACAGGTTCTAAATTAAAGCACACAAAAAAGCGTCAATTGTAATCCGGCTTCAAAAAATGATATTAATGCCTCACTTTTCAGCTTGTCAGGAAACCGCCATGTCAGACGCAGTAACCAGTACACCCGAGATCACCCGAAACAGCAGCTATCGCTATCCGCCGGTGTTTGCAACGACAGAGGAAGAACGCAAAGAGCGAAAGCACAAACTAACGGCCGCTCTAAGGGTATTTGGCAAGTTCGGGTTTGATGAAGGCGTGGCAGGACATTTCACCGTCCGGGACCCGGAACTAACCGATCACTTCTGGGTTAACCCATTTGGTCGTTCGTTCAAACAGATGCGGGTCTCTGACCTTATCCTGGTCAATCACAGTGGCGATATCGTCGAGGGTAGCGGTCTGTTGAATCAGGCAGCGTTTGCGATTCACTCCCAGATTCACAAGAACCTGCCACATGTCACCGCCGCGGCGCATACCCACTCCCTGTATGGAAAGGCCTGGGCATCTCTGGGACGTTTGCTCGACCCGCTCACACAGGACTCCTGCGCTTTCTATGAGGATCACGTGCTGTTCGATGATTTTACAGGCGTGGTACTCGACACATCGGAGGGTGAGAGGATTTCCAGGGCCCTCGGCACAAAGAAGGCGGCCATTCTGCAGAACCACGGTCTGTTGACCGTCGGTCAGACAGTTGATGAGGTTGCGTGGTGGTATATCAGTATGGAACGAAGCTGCCAGGCACAGTTACTCGCGGAAGCAGCCGGTACACCGATCAAGATACGCCCTGATATCGCAACGCTAACCCAAAAACAGGTAGGCAACCCAGGCGGTGGTTATTTCAGCTTCAAGCCGATACATGACGTGATCGTGGCAGAACAACCGGATATGTTTGACGACGAGTAATCTCGTGCCCGAAGGACACTATTTTAGGTTTTGAGAAAGATGAAACACACAAGTTCCATGAGGTCAGGGAAGACCTGATGTTGCTTGTCTTTTTCTCAGCAAGTTAGCCGGCGGGTTTTTCTTCTTCGGAGTCAGCGGGCGTCTCTTCTTCCGGTGGTTTGTAGTTGAATCCTGCGACACGATCACGCCCCTGCTCGACCGCAAATTCCAGCGCCTTGGTAGCATTGGCTATCAGATCATCAGTGGATTCTGTCCCATGGAAGGTGGTGATACCGCCAGAGGCTGTTACCTTAAGTGTGTCTTCGTCCTTGACTTTGATCTGGCCAATTAACTGGCTAATCCGATGAATAATCATCACCGCGTCATCTTCGCTTGCGCCGGATAGCAGAATGGTAAAAACATCCGGTCCCAATCGAGCCAGCACATCAACTTCCCGAAGGGCAGCTTTAACAATCCTTGAAAACAGCTGCAGTGTTTCATTACCACTGCTCAGGCCATGCTCGTCCACGATATCTGCAAACTGGTCAACCTGCAGCACAGCAACCGTAAACTCATAGGTACCTCGTTCACTCATCGCCCGATGCTGGAGCAAAACGTCCTTGAAGTGACTTTCGTTATAACAACCTGTGAGCTCATCAAGCGTTGTGACTGAGGAAAATCTTTCTTTCAGGTTAGCTAAATCTGCGTTAACAGATTCAAGCTCACTCTCGGCCTCGATCGCCCGCTGCTCCAAAAAGTTGAGCGCTCTGTTGATCACAAGGGAGGGCATGATCATCATTGCCGCCATCGCCAGTCCGATTACGATCAGCTGACTGGAGCTACCTTCCGGTAACAGGAAAAACACGAGGCCATACAATACAAGCGTATTAGTCCCTAGCAGAAGGTGGATTCTTGTCTTGTTCATCTACGCTCGCAGGCCAGAGGCTCGTTTCGCCAGGCGAGGTAGCCGGGCAGTCATGGATACGTGATAATAATGGAATCGGGGCAAACCATAAAGCTCCCTTATACCCAAAGGACTTAAAGAAATGAGCACTGTTTTCTTCCTACTCTCCATCCTTTACGCCTGGATGGCCTGGAATCTCTATCATCCCAACTTCCATCACCAAAGGCTGTCATTTTTAAGCTTCGCTTTTGGGCTGCCTACCAGCGAACTCGGGTTGCATGTCATATTCTGGCAAGCTGTCAGCGTAGCGTTTTTCGTCCTGATCGGCGCGGTATGGGGTTTTTTCGGCGCAATCGGCTTCCTCCTCTGTAGCGCGTCATGGGGCGCGATAGCATTTTACTATTACGATGCCGCAAAGGCGGAAAAAGAAGTCACTTCTGGTCTTGAAGAAGGCCTGGGAAAAAGGTTCCAGGCGCAGATTAACAAGGACTTCCGGCAGCAATTCGCCGAAGAGCCCGACCGGGAGCTAATTCGGCATCCATTCCAGCGTCGAGATCCAGAGGTGGAAATGATCAGGAATGTACACTTTGGCGATTTTGGCCAGAGACTGGATATCAGGCGGCCACGCGCCAGTGAAATGGATGCTCAAATGCCTGTCCTGTTGCACATCCACGGCGGCGCCTGGACCTACGGCAGGAAAGACGACGGCCAGGGTATTCCACTGATGAACCACATGGCTAAGCGAGGCTGGATTTGCGTGTCCAGCTCCTACCGCCTCAGCCCGACAGCCACTTTTCCGGACCATATTATTGATTGCAAACAGGCTTTAGTGTGGATCAAAGAACAGATACAGGACTATGGTGGAAACCCGGAGTTCATCGTGGTGACCGGTGGGTCAGCCGGTGGGCACCTGTCCTCGCTGCTGGCACTGAGTGCTGGCCATGAGGCATTCCAGCCTGGCTTCGAAGACAAAGACACAACTGTTCAGGGGGCCGTGCCGTTCTACGGCATCTATGACTTTACGGATGAAGAGGATCATTTCCCCCACGATATGCTGGAAGAAATGCTTGAAGACTCAGTATTCAAACTGGATATGAGTGGAAACGAACAAACGTTCAAAGAAGCCTCGCCGCTGTTCCACGTTAGCGACAATGCACCGCCCTTTATGGTGATTCAGGGTTCCCACGACACATTGGTACCGGTTGAATCATCCCGGGCATTCAGCAAAACCCTTCGCGCCAAATCAAAACACAAGGTGGCTTACGTGGAGCTCGAAGGGGCTCAGCATGCCTTCGATATCTTTCCCTCGCTTAGAAGTGAATACGTCAAGTTCGGTGTCGAGAAGTTTCTCGCCTGGACCTACTCTCAGTACTTGAAATCTGTCTGAGGCGTACTGACTGACAGTTCTTTGTCGGTAATGAACTCGAGAAGCGCTGCCTGTCCGTTCTTCGTGGCATCAATGCCGCGGGAAATAGCAGCGACGATATCGTTCGGGTCGGTCACCCTTTCGCCGTAACCACCGAATGCCTTTGCCATGTCCGCATAGTTTCCCGAGATATCTGTGCTTCGATACTTCTCGGTTGCTACCTGCATGATGGGAAGCTCGATCGCCATCGAGAAATTGTTGAACAGGATCGACAATATCGGAAGATTCTCACGGACCGCCGTTTCAAAATCCATACCTGTGAAACCAATAGCGGCATCTCCCCAGACATTAATACAAAGCGCTTCCGGACGCGCGAGCTTGGCGCCCATCGCCAGACCTAATCCGTAACCGAGCTGTGTGGTTTTCCCCCAGCCAATATAACTGAGGGGTTTGGTACTGACCCAGAAGGGGGTTATCTGATCCCTCGGGCTTCCAGCATCGTGGGTGATGACAGTGTTATCAGGGTCAACCATCTGCATCAGCTCCCATATCACTCGATAGGGACTAATAGGCGCTTCGTTATTGGTCAGCTTAGGCATCCAATCGGAAAGCCAGGCTGCCCTGATGCTTTCGATACGTTCCGGCACAGCCTCCCGCGCCTTCGCCTGGGCCTTATCCAACGGCTCCATCGCATCACCCAGCAGTTGCAAGGTTAGTTTCGCATCGCCCGTCAGTGTGTACTCTGCCGGCACATCTTTATTCAGATCCATCGGGTCGAGCGTCGCATGAATAATCCGTTTGCCCCGGGGCATCTGGACACCAAAACCCGTCAGCGCGAAACTGCAACCGATACCGAAAATGATATCGGCTTCCTGCAGATAGGTATTGACCGCTCTTGGAATAGAACGGCCGCCGGATCCGAGTGATAACGGGTGGTCTTCCGGGAAGGCACTTTTCCCTTCAAGGCTTGTGGTGACTGGAATATTCCACGCCTCGGCCAACGCTTTCAGCTCATCCCAGGCCTTGGCATAGTGAACGCCCTGCCCAGCATAAATAACCGGTCGCTCTGCCTGGGCGAGCACTTTCGCCACGGTCGTTATATCTGCTGGGTCTGGCGCCGTTCTGGATTTAAAACTGGGCACATAGATAAAGTCGTCAGGCACTTCTTCCCTGAACACATCAAGTGGTACTTCAACGAGCACAGGACCGCCCCGACCATTCCTTAGTTGCGAAAAGGCACGACGCATGACTTCGGGCAGCGCCTTCCCCATGGTAAGGGGCTCAGCCCACTTGGTTATATGCTGCATATTGAGCGTTGAATTGAAATTCGGAAAATAGTTAGCCAGTCTTCTCTGGTAACCGGCTGGCATCACAAGAATTGGCACAGACTCACTGTAAGCCTGGGCAACGCCGCCAAAAGCGTTCTCTGCGCCCGGGCCATGCTGCATAACGAATACCCCGATGTCATCACCGGAACTAAGGCGACTTACCGCATCCGCCATGTGCAGGCCAACCCGCTCCTGACGAACGATGATAGTTCGAATGTCAGCCTCCGCCGCCGCTTCAATAATCGGATTTACCGGATAGCCGATTATAAATTTTACGTTTTCCCTTTTCAGTACTTCCGCAATCGCATTTGCAACTAGCATTCGATCTCCTTTGTGTCTGTTTGAGCTTCTTTATCAGGGCTCATCTATTAGGGCCTCGACTCATGGGATACGGCTGCCATCGCTCCAGATCAACATTGGGTAATACCGTCGGGTTCACGCAGCTCATTGGCCATTTTCCGTCCAGCACAAGTCGAACTTCTCGAGCAGCTCGCCTTCGGGTTTCCGGGCGCATCCTGTCTGTCGCAGAGGCGGCGTGGGGCGACAGTACAACGTTATCCATATGGAGCAGCGGGTTATCCGGCTCCGGCGGTTCCTTCTCCAATACATCCAGTCCGGCTGCCGCGACCTGCCCTGACTGAAGCGCCCGGATCAGCGCAGCCTCATCAATGGTCGGGCCACGGCCACAGTTAATAATACTGACGGTATTTTTCATGGCCGCAAATGCTTCATCGTTCAACATGCCGCGCGAGGTATCGTTAAGCCCAGGATGAATCGAGAGGTAATCACTTTTCTCGTAGAGCTCCTGCAGGTTGACGGGCTGCACTCCCTCCGCCGTCATCTTTAGTTCGGTTACGTAGGGGTCGTAGGCAATGACATTGAGCCCAAACGGTTTCGCCCTTCGTGCTACTGCGGTTGCAACATTACCAAACGAAATAAGCCCAAGCGTCTGCCCATATAGTCTGGGGATCTTTTCAAGCACGGGACGACCCTTATACCAACGACCATCATTAACCATCTTATCCATAAGCTTGCTTCGCCTGGCGCAGGCCAGCAGCAACATTAAGGTGTGATCAGCCACCTCCTCTATAAAGACATCAGGAACATTAGTGACGACAATGCCCGCTTCAGTCGCCGCATCGACGTCAACCATATCAACCCCGACACTACCGACCCCGATCACAGCACATTTTTCCAAACCGTTAATAATCTGCTGATCAATCTTGATACCCCAGGAAGTCAGTAGCGCATCAGCATCCCGTGCACCCTCAAGGAAGCTGGCGGGGCTTGATCCATCAACCTCTACCAGATCGGCTACTTCATCAAGGGACTCAAGCTCGAGGGAGTAGCGTTCTTCAAGCGCGATCTGCTTCGCCACACCAGGTAGTTGGACAACGACCTTTTTCCTGCCCGGGTTATTCTTCGCCATCTTTTGCTCCTGACAACAAATGCTGATCCTCTATACTGGATCGAAGACTCCCAACATACCGTAATTCAGACAGAGGTGCACAGTCATGCAATGGCAAATTGGCAATGTGAAGATCACACGGATCGAGGAGCTAATTGGGCCTTTATTTGACCCGGTTAGTTTCTTCCCCGACTTTGAGCCAGACTACTTTGAAGCACATCGAGACTGGCTTTTCCCTAATCATGTCGACGCTAAAACGGGAAGAATAATTGCGAGTATGCATTCATGGCTCATCGAGACGAGCCACCACAGGATTCTTGTCGACACCTGCATTGGAAACGACAAACAGCGTATGCCGTATCGCGACTGGCATGAAATGAATACACCCTGGCTTCAGAACCTCGCTCAGGCGGGTGTCAGCCCGGATCAAATAGACTTCGTCATGTGCACCCATCTTCACGTTGACCACGTGGGATGGAACACACAGTTAAAGGACGGCCAATGGGTTCCCACGTTTCCCAATGCCAGGTATATTTTTTCCAGGATTGAGCATGATTTCTGGCAGCAGCAGCGAAACGAGAATAACAGTGAGACATTCGCGGCCGTAAACAAGCAGACATTCGACGATAGCGTCACCCCCATCATGCACCTGGCAGAATTGGTGGAAGGAGAGACGGAGCTGATTGCAGACCTGCTGAACATCAAACCAGCGCCCGGTCATACACCGGGCAGTATCGCGATCGAAGTTCATGACGGGGGCGAACTGGGCATCTTCACGGGCGATATCTGCCACCATCCGATCCAGGTTGCTCTACCGGAGCTAAACAGCGCCTATTGCGAACTGCCGGACGTAGCTAGAACCACAAGACGAAATATCCTGGAACGATGTTGCAGTGAAGGTGCGCTGATGCTCCCTGCTCACTTTGGACCTGGCTTCGCGGGTCACATTCGTGAGAGCGGAACCGGATTTCGAATAGATTTCTAGCGCTCTTCCCAGTCCGGGTCCAGCATGGCGAAGAACAGATCTACCATCCGATAGGTAAGACCCCAGACAATCTCATCATCGACAGCATATCCCGGGTAATTTACCGTTTGGCCGCCGACAACGAATTCGCCCATGGTGTGCGATGTACCTTCATGCATTTCCCGGAGCGAACCCCAGAGTACTTCCGCTACTTCATAGTTAGGATTGAAAGAGACGTCTGGAACCACTAGTTCGTATACGAAAGGTGTGACGATCATATCAAGGTCCCGGCCGCGGGGGTTCGCCTGCACGGGATCAATTTGACCAATGTATTTCGCGGTCCCGGTCAGATCCAGCCCGATCTCTTCCCAGGTCTCTCTTTCTGCAGTGTGTCGAAGGGAATCATCGGAAACTTCATAGTGCCCGCCCGGAAATGCCATATGCCCCGACCATGGGTCCCCGTCTTTAGTCGCTCGCAGAATGAACAATGCCTCGGTATCTTTCTTCCCTGGACGCAGTACGATAGACACTGCGGCCTGTTTCGTCTTTTTACGAACGGGATACTGGATCGGCGAATGTCCGGTGATTGATCGACGAATCTGTTCTATTTTCAAGAGAGGCATCAGAACGATTTTCTAGCATTCAGGCACAATTGCAACCAAGCCAATCAGACGGTAGGTTTATCTCAATTCACATATAGGCAACTGCTCAATGACCACACGCCTCGTACTCGCTTTTCTCGTTCTGCTAACGCTGGGTGGCTGCGCAACCAATCCTGTGACGGGTAAGAGCGAGCTTACGCTGGTCAGTCGAGACAGTGAGATCGCCATTGGCATAGAGCAATATTCACCCGCCCAACAGTCCCAGGGCGGCCTGTATCAGGTCGATGCCGATCTGACAGCCTATGTCCAACAGGTCGGAGACCGTCTGGCCGCCGTGAGCGATACTGAACTTCCCTATGAGTTCGTCGTCCTGAACAACTCTACCCCTAACGCATGGGCACTTCCCGGCGGGAAAATAGCCATCAATCGAGGCTTACTCGTGACCCTCGACAGTGAAGCCGAACTAGCGGCAGTGCTCGGGCACGAAATCGTACACGCCGCCGCCCGTCACGGGGCAAGGTCAATGGAACGTAACATGTTGCTACAGGGGGCCGCTCTCATAACAGCAATCGGCGCAAGTGATTCAGAGTATTCCAACTACATCATGGGCGGGGCCATGCTGGGATCCCAACTGATCTCACAGCGATACGGACGTCAGGCAGAACTTGAGTCAGATTATTATGGTATGGAGTACATGGCACGCGCCGGATACGATCCTGCCGCAGCAATCTCTCTGCAGGAAAAATTCGTCGAATTGGGTAAGCAACGCAAAACGTCCTGGGTAGACGGATTGTTCGCCAGCCATCCACCATCCGAGCAGCGGGTCGCCACGAACATTGAGACAAATAACAAAATCAAATCGATGCAGTCCAAAGACTGGGAGACAGGAAAGAACAGATTCAATAACCAGTTAGCCTACCTGCGAGGCAAAGCCGACGCTTACGCCGCTTTCGACCAGGCGAGCGTCCTGGCATCCAAGAAAGAAACAACGGTAGCCTTAAAACGGGTTGATCGAGCCATCGCTCTTGAACCCAAGGAACCGAGATTCTATGGGTTAAAGGCGAACATACAGC
>JABBBA010000110.1:11968-21212 GCA_018607685.1 K189A clade bacterium
GCAACAAGGCCTACCAGGACGCTCTTCAATCATATGATTCTGCCGTCAGTCGCGACGGAAACTATTACGAGTACTATTTGGGCAGAGGCCTGACCTACTCAAAACTTGGGAGCCGGGAAAAGGCAAAAACCGACCTTGAACGAAGCAATCAACTGTTACCTACCTCTGTTGCGACGAACGAATTGGGAACACTCTCGCTGCAGGGAGGTGACCGGGATTCCGCCAAAAGATATTTCGCAGCCGTCGCCAGAAGCGAAGGGCCCCTTAGTGAATCCGCATCGGACAATTACGTCAGGCTGGATATCGCGGACAATCCGTCGAACTACCTTCAGGCGGTGCCGGCAGACAGTAACGGCACACTCGTTGCGACCATCACCAATGCGACGAGGATCCCGATTCAATCCGCAGTGGTGCAGTTTACTGCGGTCATCAACGGCCAACACGCCGCAAGAAACAGGAACCTGGGCCCGCTCCAGGCCAATTCACGAATCGGCATCTCCTCAGGATGGCGTTTCAAGTCCGAGGATGTGATTGAAAGCGTCACTGCACGAGTGATCAGCATACAGCTATAGTTTCTTTCCAACCGCGACAGTGTAAAACCGTTGGCCGCTAGCGGTTCGGAAAGCATGTTACTATCCGGGTAATGAACAATCCCTCCCTTCGATCTCAAAGCCGCTTTCACAGCACCTTCAAGGCTTTCGAGATCATCAACTATCGCTGGTTCTTCGCCAGTCTGTTCGGCAATTTCGCTTCGATGAACATTCAAATGTTTGTCCGTGGCTGGCTCGTCTTTGAGATAACCGGCAGCTATGAGAAGCTCGGCTGGATGACCGCCGCCGGTGGATTAGTTGGACTGATCGCTGCGCCCCTGGGCGGTGTTGTCGCAGATCGAGTGAGGCAAAAAACACAGGTTATCCAAATCTCGGGCATCTGCAATATGTGCGTTACGCTCGTGATCGCTTGGCTAATCAGCGAGGGTTCCCTCACGTTCGAACATCTCCTGATCGCCTCAATTCTCCAGGGTGTGATCATGAACGCCATGATGCCTTCTAGGCAGGCGCTGACCAAGGATGTAGTGGGCCTGGACCTGATGACCAACGCCATTGCCCTCAGCACCTCCGGAATGAACACCGCCCGCCTGTTGCTTCCTGGTCTGGCCGGCGGCCTGGTTGCTGCCCTCGGTGGAGGTGACGGCAATATCGATCCGGCCAAATGGGTCTACTTACTCATGTCGATCCTGTATCTTTTCGCCAGCTTGACAATGTTCAAAGTCAACGTAGCGGACAACGAGGGAACCGGCGGACCCAGCGTTCCATTTTTACTAGAGCTGAAGCACGGGTTCGACTATGTGTTTCGGACACCGGTTATTTTTATGTTGCTTGGCACGAATTTCCTGATGGTGTTCTTCAGCCTGACCTACTTCATGCTGCTCCCGGGATTCGTCAAAGACGTTCTGGACGCCGGTCCGGACAAGCTCGGGATGCTTATCTCTATATCGGGCATCGGTTCTTTGGTTGGCTCTCTGCTGGTTGCCTCACTCCCAAATAAGCGGCGAGCCCGCATCCTGCTCTACGGGGCCTTGATGATGGGTATTGCACTGCTTGGGTTTGCAGCCTCGACCCACTACTGGCTATCGGTTTTCCTGCTGACATTTGTCGGGTTCGGCCAGGCCGCACGTATGTCTCTGTCTAACGTGTTAATACAGGCCTATGTCGAGGACGAGTTCAGGGGTCGCGTCATGAGTATCTACATGCTGGAAATGTCGATTCTCAGTGTCGCGCTGTACCCCATCAGCGTTGCGGCGGACCACTTTGGCCCCCAATGGGCAGTTGGTATCTCAGCCGCCTGCCTGATCGTACTGGTTGTCGCCCTGTTCAATGTAGACGCCTATAGGCGGCTGGATTAGTCTGGCGCACTAAAGGCATACTAATTAAATTTTAGAATGAGCTCTTACCTTGGTTGAATCGACACCGACAAAACAACGCGTTTGGGATCTGCCTCTGCGCCTGTTTCACTGGTCCCTTGTCCTGCTGGTGACTCTCTCGTTGTATACCGGAATAAACGGTGGGTTCAAGGAAATGGATTACCATATGCTGTCCGGCTACGGGATTCTCACGCTGGTGATCTTTCGAGTGATCTGGGGGTTTGTCGGATCAACCCATTCCAGATTCCGATCCTTCATTAAACTGTCCGAACTGATCCCTTATACCAGGCAGATCCTAAGTCGAGACCAGAGCGATATCACAGGCCACAACCCGCTTGGCGCACTCAGTGTCGTGGCGATGTTGCTGGTACTGGGGACCCAGGCTACGACCGGATTGTTTGCTAACGATGACATTTTCCTGGAAGGCCCGCTGGTGCATCTGGTTGAGGACGCCACCAGCGACAGGCTGACAACGATTCACCACTTCTGTGCCAAGGCGCTCTACGTGCTGATAGGACTGCACCTCGCAGCCATTGCCTTCCATGAGCTTTACCAAAAAGATCGCCTTGTCCTGCCGATGATCTCCGGATACAAAAAAGGCCTGTCCACATCAGCAGACAAGCCTTCTTCAATACGTGAATCCGTCACTGCCTCAATCTTGCTGGCGGCCTGTGCAGGTTTCGTTTACTGGCTGATCAACTACGTATAGTTCACCCAACGCCTCGCGTGAACGACTCACTCGGCCTTAAAGTCATCATGGCAACCTTTACAGGAACCACCGAGCGCCTGAATAGCAGGCCCAATCTCAGACATGTCTTCATTTGCTGCGGCTGTCGCCATCTTTTCTGCCGCCGCTATCATCCGGTCCATTGCCTCGCTGAACTCTTCAGGATTTTCCCACACTGCAGGTAGCGCTTTCGATTTCTCAGTATCGCTGCCTTCTGGAAACACTTCCGGCGCTATATCCGCCAGCCCCGCCAGACCCTTGGCATGCATGACCAGGTCCTCCATGTGAACCTGGTTTTTAAGAATTGTGCCCATTGAAGCCATGTGGCCCCCAATTGATTTCATCACCGCCTGCCTGTACTGAGTTTCTACTTTGCCATCGGCAAGAGCCATCTGCCCCAGGCTGAGACACACCAAACCCAACACGCCATTTACAAACTGCTTCATCCAACTCTCCAAAATACCAATAACGGTGGGCCAGCATAACCCACAGTTCGCCCCAGTCACAATTGACCTTGGACCAACTGAAACGTAAGGTGCCGAAGTTAACCAACCGAGCCCGCATCATGGCAGCAAAGAAAAGTTACCCCTTCGAACAGTCACTGGGAAAACTCGAACAACTGGTCGAACGGATGGAACAGGGGGACCTGTCCCTGGAAGAGTCCCTCAAAACCTTCGAGGAAGGAATCAAACTCACAAGAGAATGCCAACAGGCGTTAGTGAAAGCTGAGCAGAAGGTAAAACTGCTCATCGAAGAAAATGGCCAGATATCCGAGAAGGATTTCGATGAGCTCGATGATCCATCGCTGGATAATTAGACGAACCGACCGACGGAACCGAACCGGGCCCAATCAAATCAATGTTTAACAAGATCCCTACCTCGAGGCCGGATACACCACTACTCGACACCATAGATGACCCATCGGACCTTCGACAGCTGGCACCGGATCAGTTAACGGATCTTGCCAGGGAGCTTCGTCATTTCCTGTTGTATTCGGTTGGCCAGACCGGCGGACACTTTGGCGCTGGTCTTGGTGTCATCGAGCTCACCATTGCCCTTCACTATTCATACAACACGCCCATCGACCAACTCATCTGGGATGTCGGCCACCAGACTTACCCCCATAAAATCCTGACCGGGCGACGAGAGAGAATGCACACCCTTCGGCAGCCGGACGGCCTGGCACCTTTCCCTAGCCAATCCGAGAGCATCTTCGATGTGTTTGGCACAGGACATTCTTCAACGTCGATCAGTGCAGCGCTTGGCATTGAACTTGCGAACAAAAATGTAGGGCGACAATCGCATACCGTCGTAGTGATAGGTGACGGCGCTATGACGGCCGGCATGGCTTTCGAAGCCCTCAACCATGTGGCTGCGTGTCATGCAAATCTATTGGTCATACTCAATGACAATGCGATGTCGATTTCAGAGAATGTCGGTGGCCTGGCAAACTATTTTGCGCGCAATATTTCAGCCCGTGAACTGGATAACACAGGCCCGGGAAAAGGCGCCTTTGAGAATCGAGATACAACCCCCGGTAGCATCTTCACAGATCTCGGTTTCCACTATACCGGTCCCGTCGATGGCCATGACATTAGTGTCCTGCTTGAGAACCTGGACGCACTCAAAGCACATTCCGGACCTAAATTACTGCACCTGATCACAAAGAAAGGCAAAGGCTATGCGCCCGCCGAGACCTCACCGGTATCGAGCCATGCGCTGACCAAGCTTGAAAAACAGAGTGAAAACCGGGAAACCACCTACTCCCAGGTTTTTGGAGAATGGATCACCAAGAAGGCGGCGATAGACACACGCTTGTTCGCGATCACGCCGGCAATGAAGGAGGGCTCAGGGTTGACGGAATTTTCTGAGCAGTTTCCGGATCGATTCCATGACGTAGCCATCGCTGAACAGCACGCAGTTACCCTGGCCGCGGGCCTTGCCACGGGAGGCGCCAAACCGGTCGTTGCGATCTATTCCACTTTTCTGCAACGTGCTTTTGATCAACTCATCCACGATGTAGCCATACAGAACCTGGATGTCATGTTTGCGGTCGATCGAGCCTCCCTGCTGGAAGATGGACCTACCCACTCCGGCGTCTTCGATTACTCTTTTGTGCGAGCCATTCCCAATATGGTCATCATGAGCCCATCAAACGGGAATGTAATGGAACAGATGCTGGACTTCGGCTTCGAGCACAGCGGACCCTGCCTGGTCAGGTATCCCCGGGGAACTGCAATAACCGGCGTGCAGGAATCAACGGTGCAGCTTGGCAAAGCACAGACCTGCCGCGAGGGAAAACGTGCCGCGATCCTTGCTTTTGGCACCACCCGAACGATCAGCGAATCCGTGGCAGAGAACCTCGACTTGACGCTCGTCGACATGCGCTTTGTAAAACCCCTGGACACGGAACTCATTACAGAACTTGCAGCAGGGCATGACCTGTTAGTCACCATTGAGGAAAACGCCATTGCAGGCGGCGCCGGGTCAGCCGTTAATGAATATGTTGTAAGCCAGGGGCTGAACTGCGAGCTGCTTAACATCGGGGTACCCGATCTGTTTATCGATCAGGATGAACCTGCAAACATGCGAAAGAAGGTGGGGCTAACGGCCAAGGATATTGAGTTGAAGATTAACTCAAGGCTTTAGTTCTGACGGTCACCAAGCAGGTGGCCCAGTTTGCCAGCCTTGGTGGCAAGATATCTTGCATTGTGATCGTTTTGTCCGGTTTCGATTGGCACGCGCTCAACAATTTTAATACCGAGTTTGTTCAACGCCTGCACCTTAACCGGATTGTTTGTCATCAGCCTGACCTTGTCGACCTGGAGATGCAGAAACATAGACTTACAAATCGTGTAGTCACGAAGATCCGCATCAAAGCCGAGCTTTTCATTCGCCTCAACCGTATCTGCGCCCTTGTCCTGCAGTTCGTAGGCACGAATCTTGTTAATCAGGCCAATACCGCGACCTTCCTGCCGCAGGTAAAGAATCACACCAGAACCGTTTTCTGAGATCGTGCGCATCGCAAACTCGAGCTGTGAACCGCAATCGCAGCGCATACTGAACAAGCAATCCCCGGTAAGACATTCAGAATGCAGTCGGCACAGAACGGCATCCTCATTTGCTACATCACCCAGCACCAGCGCAACGTGTTCCTTACCCGTATCGGCATCTTCAAAACCGTGCATCCAAAACTCCCCAAACATAGTGGGTAAGCGGCAGGATGCAACAAAAGTAGCTGGCAACGGAGGCTCCGGATCAAAAACGGGCCGCTAGTGTAGCAGCTGACCCAGAAATAGAAAACGACTCATAGTTTGCTGGTTAACACCATCAACCCCGCATTTTCACTGATATCAACATGCTGAAGGAAGGACATACCCAGCAGGATCTCTTTTGGGTTTTCGCCGTCTATGATGACTGCCTGTACGTTATTCCGAGTGATTTCGCCCACCACCATCTCATCGATCATCACCATCGTTGCCTGGACGTCTTCGCTGGCGGTCGACGTATTCACCCTAATGCCGTCTTCAACCCTGAGACCTAACATTCTCGCGGCATTCGAATTGATCGCAACAACATTGGCGCCGGTATCGACAAGATATCTAACGGGACGGCCATTGATACTCCCCGCTGTTATGTACTGCCGATTAGGCGCCATGGTGATCAGAACCTGAACGTTCTCTGGCGTTTCATAGGTGGAAGAGATTCGATCGCTTAGCTGCAGTGTCCGGGTTTTACCCTCTATTCGAACGACAGCCTCCCTGGGGCTCGCCTCGACCAGCTCAACACCTGAACTGGAAACCTGGCCCTTTTTCAGGAGTTCATTCTCCCCATCGATCACGAACAATGCAGCACCGCTAAATAATGCTCGCACTTCGATGTCCGTCGCCAGTGATGGCAGGGGAAGCAGTAACAGCAGGATTAGAAATAGCTTCATACTGTGTCGTCGATCATGTCTATTGTATGAGTCACCTTACCCCATCCAGGGGTGGTATCCAGATCACTATACAATGACGCAACCTACGCCCATACCCAGATTAGTACCTGTCGTCAGATAAAAAGCTGCTGAAAGCCATAGTTTAGTATCTGTACAGCGGCCAGGGCATACAGTCCCGCAATCACATCATCCAGCATAATACCGAACCCCCCCGCGAGTTTTTCATCGGCGACGCGAACCGGCCAGGGCTTCCAGATATCAAATAATCTGAACAATAGAAAAGCAGGAATTAACCAGATAAGCGAAGGTAACCACAGGAGCGTGATCCACATGCCAACAAATTCATCCCAGACAATACCGCCCGGGTCTTTGACCTCCATGTGAACGGCAACGCGATCAGAGATCCAGACGCCCAGTATGAAACCGAGAAAGATGATGCCCAACTGCACAGGGAGCGGCGCGTAAAGCGCAGGTATGAAGAGAAGAAGTCCCAGCGCAGAACCTGCGGTACCAGGCGCCCTGGGTGCCAGGCCGCTTCCCAACCCAAACGCGAGGAAGTAATCCAGTCGGGTAAAAACGATTCTCCAGTTTTCAGGCATCAACAATCGCTCGCTTCAAAAGTGCTCGTAGCCGGCACCACTAAATCTCATGGGCTTGCCTTTGGTATCCCTGATGATTATCTTGCCATCGTCAGTTACCACGCCTATTCGCGTCATCGGCAAATCAAGCGAATCTGACACGGCTTTAATCTCATCCGAATCCTGCGGGTCTGCGGTAAAGCAAAGCTCGTAGTCATCACCGGAGAAGAGCGCCATACGTATTGCGCTGTCCTGACCAGCACTCTCTACCAGCTCTTTCGATAGCGGCAGTTCCCAGGCTGCGATCTCAGCCCCCAACGAATTTGCCTCCGCAAGATGGCCAATCTCGGCGACCAGCCCATCAGATATATCAATCAGGGACTTCGCCAGGCCTCGCAACCGCTGACCCGCCTCTAATCTCGCCTGGGGAAACTGGTATCGATCTACAAGATATCCCTCTGCCTGACCCTTTCGTAACAGGGCGAGCCCTTGAGCTGCATCACCGAGCGTACCCGTGACATAGATATCATCACCAACCGACGCTCCGCTTCTCTTGATGGCGCTACCTGGTGGAACTGTGCCCATGATCGTGACAGTTAAGCTGAGCGGGCCTTTTGACAGATTCCCACCAACCAATGGCAACTGATACTTCTCAATAACTTCTGACAAGGTAATTGAAAAGTCTTCGAGCCAGTCTTCCTTCACTTCGGGAAAAGTCATCGCCAGCAAAAAAGCGTAGGGAGTTGCCCCCATTGCGGCCAGGTCACTCAGGTTCGCCCCCATGGTTCTGGACACCACAACCCTTGCCTGCGAATTCGGCAGGAAATGGACACCTTCGATCAGCGTGTCGGTCGAAACACACAATTCCATATCATCGGGAACCCGAAGAACAGCACAGTCGTCACCGGGACCAAGGATGACCGTGTTCTCGTGTTGTGACAGATTAGAGAGCGACTTGAAGTATCGCTCGATGATTGCAAATTCCCGCGTACTCATCGCTACTCAGCCTGTCTTAGCTCTTTGGCGAGGGAATCCAGAATCGAGTTGACGTACTTATAACTGTCAGTCGCGCCGAAGGACTTCGCCAATTCAACACCTTCATTAATCACAACGCGATAGGGAACATCTATCCTTGAACAAAGCTCAAAGGCTCCCATCATCAAAATGCCTTTTTCAACCGGATCGAGTTCATCAAAGGGCCGGTCCGCCTTGCTTACAATCAGCGCCACCAGCTTTTCCTGGTCGTTCGCTATGCCCCGAAGCACGTCTTTGAAATAGTCCATGTCGGCGCGCTTCATGTTGTGTTCTTTTGTGAAAGGGTCAATGACAAGAGCAAACTCTGTGCCCGTCAATTGGGCCTGATAAAGCGCCTGAACAAGGAACTGTCTTGATCTGCTTCTCGCAGCTGCGCTGGCTTTCATCCAATGTTGCGCAGAAGACTAACCATTTCCAGCGCGGTCATTGCACAATCCGCACCCTTGTTGCCTGCCTTGGTTCCGGACCGCTCAATCGCCTGTTCAATGGTATCCGTCGTGAGTACACCAAAGGCAACAGGGATGTCGTAGTCCAGGGAAACCCTGGCCAGACCGCTTGAACATTCACCGGCGACGAAGTCGAAATGAGGCGTACCCCCTCGAATCACTGCACCCAGCGCGATGATTGCATCAGCGCCGCCCCTGGCCGCAACCCTCTTGGCTGCCAGCGGCATTTCATACGCGCCCGGGACCCTGACCACGGTAATATTTGCTTCTGGCACTCCCTGCCTTCGGAGCGTATCAATCGCCCCGGTACATAGATTATCTACGATTGTGCTGTTGAATCGTCCGACGACCAGTGTGAATTTGGCGGTGTTCGCGGAAAAATCGCCTTCGATAACCTTTGTCATTTTTTGTTCCTGAAAAATTAGTTCACGGTCGCGGTAACTTTGATATCAGGGCCGATGACCCTTATATCCTTGATGCTCAGCTCCGCAAGGTCGGTCATTCTACCAACTTCTGCGAGGTTCAGTAACGACCTTCCGGAATTACCGATCAGGCGCGGCGCAACATAGATTACAACCTCATCCGCCAGCCCCTGAT
>JABBBA010000026.1:0-2521 GCA_018607685.1 K189A clade bacterium
GGAAGCGAGACCCGCCAGCATGCCGATCAGAATCGCCAGCTCCAACCCAACGGCGTAAAGACCGATGGCGTAGACAGTTCCAAGCAGGAACATGATTAACAACTGGCCTCTGAGGAACGCACCAAGCACCTCATCACATTCCTTACTCAAACGAATGAAGCTGGGTTCCATATCCCGGGGCACCATCTCAAGGATTCGCGCCATGATCAGGTCCCAGTCTCGCATCATATAAAAGGCAACGACTGGTGTTAGTCCGACAACCCCCAGGGCACCCAGAAAGGCAAACCCTGATTGCGTGACCCGGGCAAGGACGGTTCCAACAATACCGCCGGTTTTCTGCCAGTTTTCCATGACCCCATTGGCCACGTTATCCAGCTTAACGTCAAAGGGATCGATGCCGAATCGTGTCACGAGCCAGGGGCTGGCGGTTTCCTGTAACCATGCGAGAAACGTCGGGATGTTGCGGATCAGTTCCGCCAATTCACGAACCATCAATGGCAGGATCACCAGAATCGCCGCGCCCAGGACTGAACCAAACGCGAGAAAAACCAACAGAACGCCAATGGCGCGGTGAACGCGAATCTCTTCAAGCCTGTCCACCAGCGGGTCGCCAAGATAGGCAATAATAATGCCCGCCAGGAAGGGTGCGAGGATTGGATTCAAAAAGTAGATGAGGACCAGAACAACAACGCACAGTAGCAGTGCAAAGGTTTTTTGAAGTGTTGTCATCTAATCGATTCCTTCCATCCGGGGTCTTCGAGCAACCGCATTGTCCAAAGCGAGGGGTAAATATCGCCATTACGCGACGTCATTCTCGCGACTATCAAGAATAGTACGTTAAAAAACACCTGAGCAAGCTTGCCGGGGAAACCCCGGTTTAGCAAAACACACATCAGCAAAAAGATCTGGGCAGCCGACGTGCACGTCCCGACAGGATCGTGCACTGGAATTCATGGTTATTCAGTCCACCGGTAGCGCAACGTTTCGTTACGTTCATCTTTACTCAGCAGTAACAGCCTTTCATCCAATTCTATTATTTCGATCAGCTGCAGGTATTCTCCCTCGGTCTCCAGTTCAAACTCAGCAATATCGCCATCCAGGGCAACAATTGAACTGCTCACAACAGGCGTCAACTCTTCAAGATATCGACTGACCGTAGCGTACCGGGACACATCCGCTACATTTTCAATCTTTAGCCGAATCCTTGCGCTGGAAGACCCCAGTGCAAATTTAATCGCCAACTCGTCAGCAAGCTGGTTAACCATGTTTCGTACCAGCTCATCGACTGAATACCCCGCTGACTCGATGGATTCCCAGGCATCAGCAGACCGATAAGACCATCGACCCGACCATCGGTCTCCCGGTTCACTCTGTATTCGCGCTGTGAGCACCGAGTCAGGGTTATATCGACCCGACGCGCTATCAATTCGCTCCAGAAATGCCCCCCACACTTCCGCTGCGCTCACCTGGGAGGCATCTTCAATGTCCAGAATCGGAAAAGTCACGGGAAGCCCTCGCTGCCTTGCCTGGTCGACCAGCGCCTTAACGACATCACTGGAATCCGCTTCACCCAGGATCCTTCTGGACTGACCTTCATTGACGGCTACCCACAGAAGTACCGACGGCCGGTTACTGCCCCAGATTGGCAGGTTGGCATCACGTAGCAGCCGAGCGATTGCACTCGGCTCGAAGTGCAAACTCAGGATCTTTGCATTAACCTCAGTTTCACCCAGCAGCAGGGTTTGATCCGTCGTTTCATAGCTGTACTGGTAATAGTAGGCGGCAGGATTTCGGAGTGAGTTCCGTATCAGGCTACTTTCTTCTACTTTCAGGGATCCGGATACCCGGACCAGAACCTGAAGCAGACCCGCTCTGGCGCCATTCTTCAGTTGCCTCGGACTTTCATCAGCGACCAGAACCTCGGCAACATAAAGATCATCCACGACCACTGGATACACAACGCCGAAGGGCATTATCAGTAGAATGAAGCTGAACAAACGCTTTACGGACAGGGAACTTATTTTGTGATCAGGCATCTGCTTATTGTAACGTCTTTAGGACTGAGGTCAGCGACAAAATTGAATACTCAAATACTCACATTACTTGTACTTCTACTGCCACTAATTTGGCCCGCATATTCTTTGGCTGAACCTGGGGCCGACCCAAGGCTTTTCCATGCGGAATATGTCGCGGAATTTAAAGGATTACCCATCAAGGCGAAAGGCGTGCGCAAACTCCAAAGGCTGGAGGATGGAGAATACCGGCTGACGTCATCGGCAACATCCATGCTTGCCAGTGTGGCAGAAACATCGAATTTCAGCTTTTCCGGTGACCGGCTGGTGCCCAGCCGTTATGACTACACAAGGGGTGGGCTGGGAAAGGCTAAACAGGCTTTTCTCGCGTTCGATTACGCTGGCGAGACTCTCCAGCACGAGGATGGAACCTCAGAACTGATGAAAGGAACACTCGACAAACTCTCATACCAGTACCAGCTCAAACTGGATCTTGCCAATCTGGAACT
>JABBBA010000026.1:2531-3129 GCA_018607685.1 K189A clade bacterium
CCTGGAACTGTCAGAAAGTTCACCCCAGCAACTGGAGTACACCGTTGCTGACGGAGACAAGCTCAAGCATTACAAATTCAGGGTCGCGGGTGAGGAACTGCTGACGACACCGGCAGGGGATATTCTCACCGTGAAGATCGAGAGGATCCGCAAGGCCGGCAGCGATCGACAAACGACTTTCTGGCTGGCCAAGAATCATGATTATCTGCTCGCCAGACTCAAACAGGAAGAAAGTGGTAAAGGGTTTGAACTCAACCTCGAGTCATTTACGTTTGATGAGCTTTAATTAAACAATACCTCCTGCATTTCGTTATGGGCCGATAATGTTATTATCGCGAGCTTGATTATTTGAGTCCGACTATGAGCATTAAATCTGATCATTGGATCCGTCGCATGGCGGAAAATGAAGGCATGATTGAACCCTTCGAAGCGCAGCAGGTGCGTTATGCGAGCGATGGCGAGCGAGTCATCTCATATGGGACTTCCAGCTATGGCTATGACGTTCGCTGCTCAGATGAATTCAAAGTCTTCACGAACATTCATTCTGCGACCGTAGACCCCAAGGCATTCGATGAGAATAGCTTCGTCGACATAAAAA
>JABBBA010000335.1:0-2583 GCA_018607685.1 K189A clade bacterium
GTATTTAAGGACCATCCCTTCAGGTTCAGCCATCAGCGATGCCTTGCTTTCCTGTAGACCTGCGGCCAGCAGGGACACACTCGGACCCTGAGCGACCCGGTCACCCATATAGTAAGCCAGTTCCGTCAGCATCTTGCCTTCAAGTTCCGGATTATCGGACTCGCCATTCCACTCGGTTTGATCATCGGGGTCAAAGCCACCCAAAGGACGCTCTACCTGTTCAATATAAAGTTCTGTGCTGGCGGTCCTGACACCCGGCTCAACTCGCACAAAAAACTTGTACTGCTGGGCCATGGACTGCTCACTCCAGGCTGAGCCACTGGTCAGGCTCTCAAAAATCTCATCAGGCGTACCACTGGTGCCAATAATCCATTCCGTTTCCAGGGTGCCGTTTCTTGGATCCAACTGCGCCACCGGCAAATGGTTTTCTTCCCAAAAGAGTACGACCTGGGGCCATATCGTTGCCGTAGGTAAATCGAGGAACACCCATCTGGACTCACCCAGCTTTCTGATAACAATTCGCTCAACACCGAAGGTTGTGCTCAGCGCATCAGGTAGCTGCAGATCAACTTCTTTGCCCGCGAGCCCCCTGTAATCAACTACCTCAGGAATAGGCATCTGATCAGTAAAAACAGGCTGGTCCAGGCTTTCAGGTATTTTCGTAGGCGCACTGGACCCGGTCTCAAGCGCAATCTGTGCATCACTCTTACCGAACCAGCCAAGCCAGCTGCAACCACCAAGGAGCAAAACGCCACATACCAACAATCCACGAACAATCAATTAATTACCCCTGCAAGGTGCATCGCTGCACGTAGTTCATCATGATATTCTTCCGAAAATGGAGTCATCGGTAACCTGATGCCTTCCCCTATTCTACCCATCTGAACCAGCGCCCATTTCACTGGAATAGGGTTCGATTCAAGAAATAATTTTACATGCAGTCCCTGCAATTCTTCGTCGATGGCCTTCGCTGTTTTCGCATCACCCTTTACCGCAGCCGCCGCCATGGCAGACAATTTTGCCGGTGCGATATTAGCAGTCACGCTGATTGTTCCTTTTGCCCCTTCCAACATCAGGTCGCAGGAGGTCGCATCATCGCCGGAGTAAATAGGGAGGTCGCACAGTTCACGAATTTGTTGGCCACGCTTTAGGTCGCCTGTTGCTTCCTTAATTCCGACCACCTGAGGAAGCCTGGCAAGGCGAGCGACCGTTTCGGGCAACATGTCGCAGGCGGTTCGACCGGGAACATTATAAAGAAACTGCGGTAGGTCAACCGCCTGTGCAATTGCCTCGTAGTGACGGAACAAGCCTTCCTGGGTTGGTTTGTTGTAATAAGGTGTCACCAGCAGGCACGCATCAGCACCTACCTCCTTTGCTGAAGACGTCAGTTCGATCGCTTCCGTCGTGGAATTGGCACCGGTGCCTGCTATGACGGGAACTCGCCCGGCAACGGTATCTACGGTGAATTTAACAATCTGACAGTGTTCATCGACTGAAACGGTCGCAGACTCACCGGTTGTGCCCATAGGCACAATAGCAGCTGTCCCCTGCTCGATATGCCACTCGAGCAGATCACCAAATTTCGCCCAGTCAATCTCACCATTTATATGCATGGGGGTGACCAGAGCGACGATACTTCCGGTGATCATGGTAGTGGCCTTTGGGAAAAGTGGCTCATATTACTGGCGTGTGAATAGCTTCACAAGCTCGGCGCGTTCCAGGGTTAACTCAGGCTTTCTTCAGCCAGTGAGTATATTGGCCGCCGGATTCTTCCTGCCGCAACAACTCGTTACCACTTTGTTTGGCAAAGACCTCAAAGTCCCGGACAGACCCAGGGTCTGTACAAACAACCTCAAGCACCAGGCCGCATTCAAGACGGTTTAGTGCTTGTTTTGCTTTCAGCAACGGCAATTGACAGTTCAGTCCACAGGCGTCCAATTTTTGATCAGTATCCATGGCCGGGATTATAGCGGAAACTGACCGGTCCTTGAGCACAGATAGGGGAAGATCTGAACCTAAAGTGAGATAATCTGTCCAAATATCCTGGCGCGCCCTAAGCAGAACCTGAGCCCGACCCTAAAAATGATTCGTATACCCCTAATCCTGATGAGTATTCTCTGGTGTCTGACACTGTCAGCCAACCAGGACCTGCCGACGTTTGGAGACAGTACATCAGGCATCATTTCGCTCGAACAGGAGCACAAACTCGGACAGCAGTTTTTACGCGCCGTCAGGGCCCAGGCCCCTACGCTGGATGACCCTGTCCTCCAGGATTACCTGGAACATCTAATCTATCGCCTGGCCTCACACAGTCAGCTCACAGATCGCCGACTCGATCTTGTGATTATCCGGAATAAGTCACTGAACGCTTTTGCAGCGCCCGGGGGGATAGTTGGCGTTCACGATGGCCTGTTCCACTACGCGCAAACGATGCATGAGATGTCGGCGATCCTCTCCCACGAACTGGCTCACCTGAGTCAGCGCCACTTTGCACGGAGAGCGGCCGAAAGCAAGAAAGGCTCAGCTATAACCATCGCAGGCCTGCTGGCCGCGGCTGTCCTTGCGGCCACGGCGGGGGGCGAC
>JABBBA010000335.1:2593-3122 GCA_018607685.1 K189A clade bacterium
CCAGCAGCCGCGGACTGGCACAGTCCCAGTCACTCAAGTATTCCCGGGACCGGGAAGCGGAGGCTGACCGGGTTGGTATTTATACACTGGACAACGCCGAAATGGATCCACGGGCAATGGCCTATATGTTCGAGCGATTGCAACAAACCAGCCGCTACAGCACAGGTAATAACATTCCGGAGTTTCTGCGAACACACCCCGTCACCAATGACAGAATCGCGGATTCCTACAACCAGACCCAGAGTTACCCCAAGAAACAGTTCCCACTCGACCTTGAGTATCAATTGATGCGTGCACGTGTCCGCGCCATCACCAGCGGGAACCCTAGCGACGAAGCAAAGCGTTTTGCCGATGGAGTTAGCAAAGCCAGCAACGAGATCCACAGAAGTGCAAACCGGTATGGCCTCGTCATCACGCTGACAATGTCGCAGGGATTCGACAAAGCCCGCAAACATGTCGCAATGCTTCGCGATCAACACCCGCTGAATATCCCTTTCCGGATAGCCGAGGCAGACATTTACACCCGGGC
>JABBBA010000396.1:0-2316 GCA_018607685.1 K189A clade bacterium
GTCTGGGATTTCAGCTGCTGGATATACAATCTACGTTTGTGCTGATGATGCTGTGGCTGGTGGGTGGCGTGACCGCGCTCTGTGGCGCGCTGACCTATGCGGAGCTGGGTACCCGATTACCTCGCTCAGGCGGAGAGTACAATTTTCTGAGCGAGACTTATCATCCCGGCGCCGGCTTTGTGTCAGGCTGGATTTCCGCAACGGTTGGTTTTGCGGCGCCTACGGCATTGGCCGCCATGACCTTTGGTGCGTATCTGGAGGCGAGTGTCCCTGGGTTATCCAGTACCGTTATGGCGTCGATTCTGGTTATTGCGTTGACGATGGTCCATGCCTACTCGCGGGCAGCGAGTGGTGGTGTCCAGACGGTGTTCACCCTCATCAAGGTAATACTCGTACTGGTGTTTGTAGCCCTGGTGGCCATGGCAGTTGAATCTCCCCAGTCGGTGCGTCTGCTGCCCGCGGAGGGTGACGGAACCCTGCTATTGAGTAGTGCGTTTGCAGTGTCACTGATATACGTCAACTATGCTTTTACGGGCTGGAATGCCGCGACGTACATCATTAGTGAAGTTGAAGAGCCCAAGAAGAATATGCCCCTTATTCTTTTCGTTGGAACCGTTACCGTGCTGATACTCTATTTAATGCTCAACTACACTTTTCTTTATGCTGCACCGATGCAAGCAATGGAAGGTAAAGTGGAGATAGGTGTCATTGTCGCGCAGTATGCCTTTGGGGAAACCGGCGGCATGATCATGGGCGTGATGCTGGCGACCTTACTCATATCGACCGTCAGCGCGATGATTATCGCCGGGCCTCGAGTGCTGCAGGTCATTGGTGAAGACTTTCGTCTGTTCAGGTTCCTCTCCAGAAAAAACGACAACGACATTCCCATGGTGGCGATTGTCATTCAGTCAGTCGTGACACTCTTTTTTATTCTGACGTCGACATTTGAATCGGTGTTGATATTTTCAGGTTTTGTGATGGGACTGAATACCTTTTTTGCGGTAGCCGGCGTCTTCGTGCTGCGGTACAGAAACCACGGAGAAGAGGGCTACAGGACCTGGGGATACCCGGTAACGCCGCTGATCTTTCTTGGTTTGATGGCCTGGACGCTCACCTACATTCTGATTAATCGACCAGAAGAAGGCATCGCAGGCCTGGTGGTTGTGTGTGTCGGCGCCGTCTTGTATATCGGCACCGAACGACTCAACCGGGAACCCGCTGTCTAGTCAGTGCGTTTGCTTTTCGGTAACGACGCGAAATCACCTGGCCGCTTCTCGGCATTCGCCACCATTGCTTCCTGGATCTCTTCCAGCTTGAGCATGCTCGCATTCCATATGCTGATGTAATCCAGACCGTCCGCTGTCGTGTGGTCGCGGGCATAGTTGATCATCCGTTTACACCCATAGACGGCGAGCGGTGCCTTGCTGGCGATATCTTCTGCAATCTTCATGACTTCCTGAAGCATGGTTTCCTGGTCTGGATAAACATTATTGATCAGGCCCATGGATCTGGCTTCGCCCGCACTGACTCGCCTGCCGGTGTAAGCCATTTCGCGAACATAACCCTCAGGTATCAATTTGACCAGTCTCGGGAAAGTCCCGACGTCTGCGGTCATGGCGATGTTGGTTTCGAAAATCGTCACGAACGCGTCTTCAGTTGCATAACGAATGTCACAGGCCGTAATCAGGTCCACGCCGCCTCCAATGGCGCCGCCCTGGATGCAGGCGAGCACAGGAATGCGGGCTTCTTCGATACAGTTAAATGACCCCTGCATATGCAATACATTGTCATAAAATGCTGCAGCGGCCTGCAGTTTGCGTTTTTTCTCGTCACCTTCCGGCGCTTGTCCAATGCCACCGAAGGACGTCAGGTCCAGGCCGGCGGAAAAGTGTGGTCCTGTGGAGGATAAGACGATTACCCGTGCCTTCGCGCCGCGGTCGATGTCCTTGATGATCTCGGGTAACTCGCGCCAGAAATCAGCATTCATGCTGTTTCTTTTATCTGGCCGATTTAGTACGACATGGGCGATGTTGTTTTCGATAGAGACTTTGAAACATTCGTAGGACATTTGGGTACCGGATGTTGTTGGAGTAAGTGCTGAATCAATAATAGCACTACCCCCATCGATGATGGAGCGGTGAGTGCAGGCGGGTAGAAACCGCTTGACGCTGAGCCAGCAACACAAATAGAGTCGTATTCACGCTTTGGAACCAATGGACAAAGAATATGCCGCAGCTTCAAACGCTTCCTGCCACCGCCAGTACCGATGAGATTCTTGAAATTGTTTCCAGGGATGGTGCGGTTATCCTGAGCGAG